>NZ_JAUBPT010000319.1:0-2708 GCF_036700905.1 Microcoleus sp. S13_C3
TGAATTATCCGGGTTTTTGGCTTTTTCGGTATTCTATTTTATCGTACTTCAACTTGAAGTGCGGAATGTGGGTTTTACCTGTTTGTTTCTCTCAAATATTGTTGGTGAACCCGCCCCTACCTTATGGATGGGGCGGGGCGGGTTTATTTTACCTGTTTGTTTCTCTCAAATATTGTTGGTGAACCCGCCCCTACAGGATTAATTGCAATCCGATCGTCGATTATATCATAACGTTTATTGTCTTTGCAATTGACCAATCAAATCTAATGCTTTTTGAGCATCTGCATTCATTCCTTGAGCCCTAAATAAACGAGCAGCTTGCTGCAAATCTGCGATCGCCCCTTGTCTATCTCCCATTCTCACTAACGTAATTCCTCGGTTAGCAAAAGCCTTTGCATAATTGGGATTGAGTTGAATTGCTTGAGTGTAATCAGCTAAGGCAGAGCGATCGTTATTGATGCGAAACAGCGCTAATCCTCTGTTAAAATAAGTGTTGGCGCGACCGGGATTGATTTGCAGCGCTTGATTGAAATCGTCGATCGCTCCTTTTTGATCGCCCAAGTCCGAAAGTGCTAATCCTCGGTTGTTGTAAGCCGCTGCAAAGTTTCTATCCAAGCGGATGACTTGAGTATAATCTGCGATCGCCCCCGGTTTGTCTCCCATTGCTGACAAAACCAGCCCCCGATTGTAGTAAGCGTCAACATAACCGGCATTTAGGGCGATCGCCTTGCTATAATCAGCGATACTCTTGGGCATTTGTCTCAAATCGAAATAAGCGAGGGCTCGATAGAAATAAGCTTCTGAATAATCTGATTGAGTTTGAATTGCTTGGTTAAAATCAGCAACAGCCCCTGACAAATCTCCCTTGTCAAACCGAGTTAAACCTCGAACGTAATAAGTCTTAGCATCTTGCGGATTGTTGAGTTTCAGAGGTGCATTAGCGGTTGGAGAGGTATTTATCAAAACAGCCGAACGATTTAAGCCCGCCTCCGATAATTTAGCTATAAAAGTGTTAATAGGAATTGCAGAATTAAACCCGGTTTTAGTAAACGCTAAACCTGTCATAACTTTTCCGTCTGTGACACTATCGTAATCGCGATCGCCTTCTCCGTGAATCCCAACAACACGCCCTTCAGTATCAAATACAGGCCCGCCACTCATCCCCCCTTTCGTAACAGTATTGTAGCGCAAATTATACCCTTGGGGATGACTTGAAATCCGGCTGGTAACAAAACCCGGTACAAACTCAAAATTGCGCTCTTTTTGGTATTTTCTGCTATCTGGAATACCTGGATAACCAAACACAAAAATTTCTGTTCCTACTGTCGCTTGTTCGGAGTCGCCTAAAGTTACAACAGGATAAGATTCCGTACTCTTAAATGTTACGACTGCTAAATCGGGAGCATTCTGGCCTTTCTGTAATAATACACTACGGGTTACTGGATAGTCTTTTCCCCTATGACTGCGAATCGTATAGGTAGCTTTGGTATCACCTACAACATGGTTAGCTGTCAGGACAGTGTAGGTTGTACCTTGTTTAGCAATAATAAATCCTGTACCTAGACCAGTTGTTCCATTAATTTGAACGGTGACAGATTCAGCGAATTTGGCAATTTCTTGGGGAGTTTTTGCGACAACGGGTGCTGCTGCAAAAACAACTATTCCTGCTACCGTTACTGTTCCTGCTAGGATGCTGGTGAGGGAATCAAACCGCGAATAATCCCTATTCATAGGTGATTGCTGAAGAGTAAGATTTTTTATACCCTGAATAGTATAGGTGAAAATGAAGTGTCCGCAAACCACAAACGCTGGATGTTTTCAGATGATTTCGATTTTTATGACATTTCGTACATTTCGTATATTTCCACCATTGCCGGCATTACTATGCTATATTTTACTTGTAGATGTTCTAGGTTAACCAGCTCGAACTGCATCCCGAAACACTTTCAAAGCTTCTTTTTCTTCGGACATTTGCAAGCATCTTCCCAGCAATTCTAGATCCAAATCCGGCAACAGCATACTCCGAAAAACGCGATCGTAATCCTCCGAGTTCAGTTGGTAAATCGAAAATACTCCGTCTTCCCAAAACCAAACTTCCGCTACGTTAAATCTGCGGTAGTATTCCAGCTTGTTGATAGTTCCGCTAGTAAAAACAATTTCGATCGCCAAATCGGGTGTTTCTCGCTGCCGCCGATCTTCGCCAAAGTAGTAAGATAAATCTGGTTCCTTGCTGCTGCCTTTTGCTTCCCCTTGGAGTGTAGCGCTACCTGTCGGTGTAAAACTAATATCTTTTTCTAAGAAAAACTGACCTAACATTCCTGCCATCAGATATTTAATGATTTCATGCTTCGACGAACGTGTCATAATTTCCACATATCCGTCGAGGTAAGACAAGCGAACACTGCGACTGTACTCTAGCAATGAATCCAGAGCTTTGAACTGTTCCCAAGTCATTGATAGCGGCAAAATCAACCGCTGTTCCGGGAGTGCAGTTAATTGGGGGTGAGTGGCAATGGTCATATATACTTTCCCCGATTTTTAATTTCTACTTTTAGATTAGCGTAAAAATATATAAAGGGAGAAATTGGGGACTTCTAGCGCTCTTGTTCCCCCCTTGTTAAGGGGAGTAGGGCAGGGTGGATTAATTGTCAAAAGAGTAAACCAGTGGGGCTAGGCTATTTGCTGACGAGCACGCGCCAGATTTAATT
>NZ_JAUBPT010000320.1:0-2668 GCF_036700905.1 Microcoleus sp. S13_C3
AAGTCGAGTCGTGGAAAGAGGAAGCCTAAACAGTGATGTTTAGAATCCCCGACCGTTTACGGCGGGGAGGATGTCAATAAATTTGACTGTAACCGATACAGCAATTCTAGCGCGATCGTCCGCAACGGATCGTCTGTTGCTAAAGCGCTTAATTGGGAAATAGCCCTTTGCTGCACTCCCCCTTTGCCCAAAATCCTCAACCACAGGGTTTCTGGAGTTTCTGGCAACTGGTGAATCGCCACAATTGCAGTCCGCAAAGATTCCCCCAAAAAATAAATTCCCTGCATCCAATTCTCTGTGTCTGGTATCGCATTAAAGCTATCTACCAAGGCTTTCGATGCTGTGGGCATCAATCGATTTTAGATTTTAGATTTTAGATTTTAGATTGAAGAAAGTGAAGTAAACATCAATTTCTCGGACTTCGGAACTCACATCGCGACCGATATTAACCGTTCCGAGTGGCGACAGCAATTCCTCCAGGTATTCTTTGGCAAAGAGATCGTGAATAAATCGCGTCATAGGAATTATTTCAAACACTAAATAGATTTTTTAGTCGTTTTCTCACCCATTCTACAGGATTTTCATCCTCTTCTGCTGCCTCTACCAATTCCATTTCTCGCAATAATTGCTGTCTCTCGCGGAGTTCTTCTTTGTGTTTGACTATTTCTTGAATAATCTGTTCAGATAAATCCGGTCGTTCAGTTAAAACTTTCTGGAAACCTTCTTTATTAATGGCAAACAAAATTGTTTCTTCCAAAGCTCTTACCGAAGCAGTTCTGGGGATTCCCAACATCAAAGAAAGTTCCCCGAAAAACTGACCAGTACCGAGGTTATTCAGATGTTTGTCAATAGCTTCTACAAAAACTTCTACTGAACCTGAAAGAATCATGTAAAAAGCATCTCCGGGGTCGTTTTCGTGAAACAAATATTCTTGCGATCGCAGCCGTTTGCGGTATCCAACTTCAATCAATTGCCGCAATTCCAGATCGGTCAGATTTTCAAAGTATTCCACCTCTCTTAGCAAACCGCTAAGGGACGATGGTTTTTTCAGTTTTTCTGCAAAAATTGGCGGTTTTTGCTCATTTTCCGTGTAACTGTTCGGGAGGTCAATTGCACTTTCTTTTTTGTTGAACATTGACAAGAGAACTTCGGGGTTTTGCAAATAAATTTCTCTGTCATTGAACGGAAATTCAATTTTTTGCTGGCGGAAATTGTATTCAATTGCAAAATTCAAAGAACTTTTAATTAATTCTCTTTCAGTCGGCCTGTCCGTCCACACTAAAAGTTCAAATTTAAAACTATCATCACCAAACTCGACAAACAATACTTTCGGGTTCGGTTCGTACAAGACTCCAGCTTCTGCGTAAGCAATATTTAACAGAGTTTCTGTCACTAACAGCGGGTTACTATTCTCGGCTACTTCTACGGGAACTCGCAGACAGAGTAGGGAGTTTTCGTAACTCCAGTTAACAATTTTGTTGCTAATCATTTTGCTGTTGGGAACTATGACGCTAGAGTCCTCAGTAGTTTGCAGGATGGTCGATCGAATCGATATTTTTTTGACAATTCCCATTAATCCTTCTAATTCCACAAAGTCTCCGACTTTAACAGGTCTGTCTAAAAGCAGCGTTAAGCCACTGACAAAATTAGTTGTTAAATCTTGGATTCCGAAGCCAATCCCGACTCCCAATCCGCCCGCAACTACTGCAAAAGAAGCGAGGTTGAAACCGATGCTTTGGATGGCGACTATCACCCCCAAAGCTACTATTAAATACCCAATAATTACTGCGATGGCTTCCCTGTTTCCCTCGTCAATTCCCAGTCGGACTAGCAACCGTTCCTTAAGAAAATTCGTAAAAGAGCGTGCTATGACAAGGATAGCCATAAACAAGACTATTAGTTCTACCAGTGACTGCAAGGATACTGGATTGTCACCTATTTTAAATAGGGTAGCTGTAAATATTTGCGATATCTGTGTCAATACTTCTTCTGGGATTGTATTAAATTTGAATTCCGGTTCTAAGGTTTTTGATGTTGTCATTTTTTAAGTGGGTAGTAAAGAATAAAGTCCTCAGTACCCAAGTTAAAAATAAAATACTGAAGTCTTTATCACAAATGTTAGCCTATTTTGGTAAAAAAACTGAAGTTTTTACATAGATATGTGGTTCCTCATACTACGCCGTTCTCCCTATTGCCAATTTTTCGGATACCTTGTCTTCCCAGACCTGCGGTTATTGTGCCACTTTTTCGCAATCCGAGATCCCACTCATCTATTATTAAAGTGATTGCTCTATAGCAATCATCGCATCATTTGTGAACTTCTTACTCCCTCGCCGAACCCGGGGGGAGGGTTGGGGTGGGGTAAAAAAATACGACTCCTGCAAGGATTGCTATAGTAAATTTGTTTAACCTTAACTCAAGGCGATTTTATGATACTATCCACTATTTTTTTTTAGTCCACTTATCAACTTAAGCGGGGATTATTCAATGACTATTTAAGTGGAAAAGTCAAATATCCAAGTATTACAATGACTTTAACTGGTGGGAGAGATATCGCTATTACTCTGCCAGTTGCGTCCGTCTTGTGTATTTCTAAGGATCGCGAATTAAATAACTTACAATTTTAATTGTTATTGTGGGATGGGCGTCCCGCCCGTCCTTTTTGGAC
>NZ_JAUBPT010000321.1:0-2650 GCF_036700905.1 Microcoleus sp. S13_C3
GCAGTGAGTTGGAAACTCTCATGCTGCGTTCTCAGGGGAGGGGAGAGCGGCGACGCTCGAACCTTACCCGACGAGGAAGGAACGGCGACGTTCCCTTCCTTACCCGACAAGACAAGTGGTTGGAAGCTTTCCGAGACTCGCAAGCAGATAACCTTCACCGATAAAAAGGGAATCGGCAAGCTCAAACTAAAAGGTACATGGGACTTAAACTTCTACCAATTAGACCAGATAAAACGGGTTAGGTTAGTGCGTCGTGCCGATGGCTACTACGTTCAGTTCCTAATCAGTGCTGATAACAAGGTGGAGTCTGAACCCACAGGTAAAACAGTTGGCTTAGATGTGGGACTCAAAGAGTTCTATACAGACTCCAACGGTCACACCGAACCCAACCCTAAGTTTTATCGAATCGGAGAAAAACGTCTAAAGTTTCGACAACGGCGTGTTTCTGGCAAGAAAAAAGGCTCTGCCAACCGCAAGAAAGCCATTAATCGACTAGGACGAGTACACCTCAAAATAAGTAGGCAGCGTGAAGAACACGCCAAGAGACTGGCGCGTTGCGTAATCCAATCTAACGATTTGGTCGCTTATGAAAATTTGGGGATTAAGAACTTAGTCAAGAATCACTGTCTCGCTAAGTCGATTAATGATGCGGGTTGGTATCAATTCAGGAAGTGGCTAGAGTATGGAGGGGTAAAGTTTGGCAAGATAACCGTAGCGGTCAATCCTGCCTACACTTCCCAGCAATGTTCTAACTGCGGTGCAACAGTCAAAAAGTCTCTGTCTATGAGAACTCATGTCTGTGGATGTGGATTCGTTCTAGACAGAGACTGGAACGCCGCTATCAACATCCTGAAATTAGCCTTGAGTACCGTGGGGCACACGGGAACTTGGGTCTTTGACCCGAACGCTTCGGGAGATTCGACCTCTACTCTGGTTGGAGCAATCCAGTCAGAGCAAGTTGGGTCTATGAACGAAAAATCCCATCGCCTTTAGACATGGGAGTGTCAAACGAATGCTACTCGGCGACTTCAGCTTCCGCTTCCGCTTCAGGTGCATCTGGCACATCTTGCTTGATCGTCAAATAGCGAATCACTTCTTCGCTCAGACGCATCGCGCGTTCCAGGGTAAAAATTGCAGCGCCCGGAGCTGTATAGTTCATTTGAACGTATACTCCGTCCCGGTGCTTGCCGATTTCGTAAGCCAAACGGCGCTTGCCACGGTGCTGAGTTTCGATGTTTTCAGCACCTTGATCGCGCAAAATAGTTTGATATTTAGCGATCGCCTGGTCTGTCATTTCCTCACCCAAATCAGGGCGCAGAATGTACATAGTTTCGTAAATAAACGGTTTCATGGCAATAATCCCCTTATGGACAACAAGGCTTCTCACGAAGCAAGGACTTATTATCATATCCCAACCATGAACAATCTCAAAACTAAAAAACCAAATTCCCCAAACAACACTCCCTCGCCGTGGAGTACCCTGTGGAAGTACAGCATCATGAGCGCGATCGCACTTTTAATGCTGTTTCCCTTGCTGTGGCTGCTCAGTACCTCCCTCAAATCCCCCAACGAAAACATCTTTCAATTTCCCCCGCAACTGTGGCCACAACAGCCAACCCTCGAAAACTTCATCAAAGTTTGGCAAACCAACCCCTTCGGCCGCTACCTGTTCAACAGCACCCTAATTGCCGGCCTCACAGTTAGCATCAACGTTTTCTTTTGCGCCCTCGCCGCTTACCCCTTAGCCCGACTCAAATTTCGCGGCCGCGAAGCCATCTTAATCACGATCGTTTCCACAATCATGATTCCCTTCCAAATAGTCATGATTCCCCTATACATATTGACAGTACAACTCGGACTAAAAAATAGTTATTTAGGCGTAATCTTTCCCGGACTAGCCTCAGCCTTCGGCATATTTTTATTACGACAAGCATTCCTAGCAGTTCCCAAAGAACTAGAAGAAGCAGCCCGCATCGACGGCTGCTGCGAATTAGGCATTTGGTGGCACGTCATGATTCCGGCAATTAAGCCAGCTTTAGTCACCCTAGGAATTTTCGTATTTATCGGTTCTTGGAGCGACTTTCTGTGGCCGCTGCTAGTTTTAGACAGACCGGAATATTACACTTTACCTTTAGGGGTAGCCAATTTAGCCGGGACATTTTCTTTAGATTGGCGTTTAGTTGCGGCGGGTTCTATTATTTCTATTGTTCCAGTTTTGGGACTATTTTTGCTTTTGCAAAAATACATTGTGCCAACAGAAACTTCTGCGGGAGTCAAAGGATAGAATGAGGGCATGGGGCATGGGGCATGGGGCATGGGGCATGGGGATTGGAAGTCCAAAATTAGTATTTATTCCTTCTGCGATACAACTCACAAAATTTATTTGCTATGTACGAACTACCGGACATCCGCTGGATTGTATACCGCGCTGGGGTTGTAGATACTATTATCGCTTTTGCAAATGCGATCGATGCCCAAGACTGGCAAAAATTGCGATCGCACCTAGCTGGCGAAAGAGATATCGACTCTTCGGAATTTTGAGGAATCAAACAAAGTGTGGTAATTGTCAGCGACCATTGGTAACAAGTTAGAACGGAGTAGATTTTGTCAATACCCCTTTATGTAGAAATATAATTGAATAATAATGATA
>NZ_JAUBPT010000322.1:0-2643 GCF_036700905.1 Microcoleus sp. S13_C3
GTTCCATACTTAGAAAGGAGACGACAATTATTTATCAATACACTGTTTGGTTATTTTGTCAATGCGTAAGTCCTAATATATAATTGGCTTATGGAAATTAGCGAAATCCAAGCAGCGCTGCAAAGTTCGGATTCTCAAGAGAGGCTGCGGGGGGTAACGGCTCTGAGAAAGTGCGATTCGGCGGTGGCGCTGCCGATGTTGCTGAGCAAAGTGGACGATCGCGAGTTTATGGTGCGATCGTTCGTGGCGATGGGATTGCGGCAGATTCAAACTGCGGAAGCTTTTGCGGCGCTGTTAAAAATGATGCAGTTCGATCGCGATCCGAACGTGCGCGCCGAAGCCGCTAACTCTTTGTCAAGGTTCGGAACCGAGGCAATTTCTCATTTAGTCGAAGCTTTTCGTCGCGATGACAATTGGCTCGTCCGCCGCAGCATTATGGCTCCGCTGTACGAAATGCAGTGTCCTGATGCAGTATTTGAAATTTCTGCGATCGGTCTTGGCGGCGAAGATTTACCCGTTCAGGAAGCAGCAATTGACGGATTGGGTGTGCTGGCAAATACCCCGAAGCAAGAAGAGGCATTGCAGCAATTATTAGCTCTAGTAAGTTCGGATTACTGGGGAATTCGGCTGCGAGTTGCTCGCGCGCTGAGGAAATTTGACAATCCTCAAGCTGGCGCTGCTGTGAGCTATTTGGCAAAAGATCGAGATCATCGGGTTGCAGGTGCGACTTTACACCTTTAGGGTAAGATACTGTAGTTCTATCAGAGTATGGGACTCATGAAGCTCAATGAAGAACCCCGATCGGCTTCAGCTTTTTAATTCCATCCCTCAATTGCACGCAAATCCTCAATCCAGAGTCATCAAGGAAAGGACAGGTACGTTTACAGACAACATGAAATTACCTATCCATAGGTGGTTTCGCTATTCGGCGGGATTCTCAGCAGCTTGGGTCGAACAAGTCATAGCAGAGTTAGAACCTCAAACTATCCTCGATCCATTTGCAGGATCTGGTACTGTTTGCGTCACTGCCGATAAGCTTGGTATAAATTCTTGCGGTATCGAAGCGCATCCTTTTGTTTGTAAGCTTGCAAAAGGTAAACTCGCCTGGATGGTAAACATTCCTGAATTTTTGGCAGCAGTTACCGAAATTAAGGCTTTTGCTGCAAGTCTACCGCCAAAGCTTGCAGAAAAAATTCCAGTATTACTAAGCAAATGCTACACAGATGAGAGGTTAATAGACCTCTTCAAAATTAGACAAGCTTATCTTGAAATAGCCCCGTCTCTATCTGAAGAATTGCAGTCTCTCATTTTTCTAGCCATTTGTGCCATTCTACGACCATCAAGTCATGTAGGTACAGCACAGTGGCAATATATTCTCCCTAACAAACGCAAAGCTAAGACTTGTGAACCATTCGAGATCCTAGAAAAGCAGGTTGCTATGATGCAAGAAGATATGTATCAAATGCAATTTATTTCTAGAGAGAGTCGAGCCACTTTTATTCAAGAAGATGCGAGAAAATTAAAAAGTATTCCCCCTAGATCTATAGATTTAATAATAACTTCTCCCCCCTACGCAAATAACTACGATTATGCAGATGCTACACGTCTTGAAATGACATTTTGGGGGGAGGTAAATTCTTGGGGAGATTTACATGAGACAGTTCGTAAATATTTAATTCGTTCAAGTTCACAGCACGTTTCAAAGGAGCGACTCAGCTTAGATAATCTGATAGCTGAATCTATTATTGAGCCGATTCTAGACGAACTGATACCGGTTTGTCTAGAACTAGACAAGATTCGAGTAACTAAAAGCGGCAATAAGGCATATCACACAATGATTGCCGCTTATTTTATCGATATGGGATTTGTATTTCAGGCCCTGCGTCGAGTTGCAGCACCTAATTGCAAAATTTGCTTGGTAATCGGAGATTCTGCTCCCTACGGAGTCTATGCTCCGGTCGAGCAGTGGCTCGGCAAACTGGCTGTTGCCGCAGGGTTTGATTCCTGGTATTTTGAGCAAATCAGGGAGCGTAACGTCAAGTGGAAAAATCGAAAACACAATGTTCCGCTGCATGAAGGACGACTGTGGATAGAAAGTTAATTTATGGCGCAATCTCCATCACATCAGTTTGGGCAGGCTCTAGGCTAGGCAAACTTTTTGAAGATATTGTACTCTACGATATTCTCAAACCTCGGCTAGAAGAGTTTGCAAACACCAAAAACTACTACCTCGATTGGCAGCGTTCTCGTCCAGCTAGAAGCGGTAAAAAAGTTACTTGGGAAGACAAATACGGGAACAAACATGATTTAGATTTTGTAATTGAGATCGACGGTACAGATGACCAGCTCGGTACACCTGTTGCATTTATCGAGTCTGCATGGCGTAGATATACGAAACACTCAAAAAACAAAGCTCAAGAAATCCAAGGCGCTATACTACCTATCATTGAGCTTCATCATTTGTTAGCGCCATTTTTTGGTGCGGTGTTAGCTGGAGAGTTCACGAAACCCGCTTTAGCTCAAATGAGAAATAATGGATTTGCAATTATCTATATTCCTTATACAGACAGGGCAAACGCATCTAAATTGCCGGGAGAATAGTAGTAGTGTTTTGAGGAATAGCCACCGCTATCGGCAGTCAAA
>NZ_JAUBPT010000021.1:0-54203 GCF_036700905.1 Microcoleus sp. S13_C3
TATATTTCAATGATCCGGATGATGGTTCGTCGTTTAGCATAATTTCATACCACTCTCTGACTTTTCAAACACCCTCTCAGTGGAGTTTTAAGCGATCGCAGGTTATTGATATAGATAATCAACAATTTTAGTAGTTTCGTCAAGGGGTATTTGAGAAAAATTTTCACTGATTGGAGTTCAGGTATGTAAATCAGTAGGAAAAAACATCGTTATATCACGATGATGAGTGTTTTTGGCGCTTGATCGGAATGGGGCTTCTCGTTAGCCAAAATAGCAGCTAAAGGAATACCTCTAAATTTATTGATAAATAATACTATTAAGGAGTATTAGGGCTAGAGTTAATGGCTACTGGTTGACATATTCATCTCAAACTCCAAACAACAAAGCCTGAGAGCTAATGCTCTCAGGCTTTTCTAGCTGAATTTTTCACTGCTTGTTGCATCGGGCGCGCTACCTCAAGCAGAGGATTTGGTTTCTTCAGCTACTTGCTCGTTGTTGGGTAACTCCAGGCAATAACCAGCCCCGTATACGGTTTTGATGTACCGAGGATGGCGGGGATCTGGTTCCATCTTGGTTCTCAGGTGTCTGATGTGTACACGAATTGTTTCGATGTCGTCGTCGGGGTCGTAACCCCACACTTCTTTGAGAATTTCGCTGGGAGAGACTGTCTGACCGTGGCGCTGAAGCAAGCAGTGCAGCAACTCAAACTCTAGGTGGGTCAGTTTGACTGTCTGAGCGTACCAAACAGCTTCAAACCTTTCGGGGACAAGGGTCAGCGGGCCGTAATTCAGAATTTCGGAGTGTTTGGCAGCTTGGGGGATGCGGTCTGTTCGCCTTAGTAGAGCTCGCACTCGCGCCAGCATCTCTTCTAGTTCAAAGGGTTTGGTCAGGTAGTCGTCGGCGCCGGAGTTGAAGCCTTCTACTTTGTCTTGAGTTTGACTTAAGGCTGTCAACATCAAGACGGGAATGTCTGAGGTGCGCTCGTCACGCCGCAAACGCTGACATACGGTGAATCCGTCTACTCTAGGCAGCATGAGGTCTAGCATGATCAGGTCGGGGAGCAGTTGTATGGCTAGTGCCTGACCTTTGATGCCGTCTTCTGCCTGGGTGACTTCGTAGCCAGCCATTTCTAGGTTGACGGCTACGAGTTCGGCGATCGCCGCGTCATCATCAATAACAAGTATCCGGGGCATCATTATTTATCTCACCGCTAACCAGATTGGGGAGGCTACAGCCTTCTGGGGGTTCCAGGTAACTTTAACAAGCAATTTTTTAATTTTAAGCTTCATTTAAGAATTATAAGGTTGATTAAGACCTTTTTGAGCTATGTAAAAATTGTTGTATTAATTATAAGCGCCTTCAGTGGTTATCAGAAAGACTGTTCGCCAGAAATCTGGCCTGGAGTAGATTTTTTGTTGGCGGGCGCGACTTCTGTGGCGACGAGTGAGGATGGGATTTGAGATTTTAGAGCCACCCTGCGTTTGTTTGCTCGTAGTGGGTCATCGCCCCTGTTCTCGATCGACACCTTTGCGGGGCTGACCTTGCCAATTCTGCTCTCTGCAAGTTACCAAGAAACTGGGTCTAAATCCCCGTCCTTATAGGACGGCTTTAATTATAAGTAATATGAATAATTATTAAATATACAGACTTGTAAGTAAAAGTTTTAGCAAAAGTGAGAGACTATTCTAATGATAGTTTTAGAGTTTAAGTTGAAGGGCAAAGCGGAACAATATCGAATCATAGACGACATGATTCGGACGGCTCAATTTGTCCGAAATAAAACTCTTAGACATTGGGTAGACAATCAAGGGATTAAGCTAGTAGACCTGTACAAACAATGCGCGGTTATGGCAAAAGAGTTTGAATGGGCGGGCAAGCTTAATTCGACGGCACGTCAAGCTTCAGCGGAACGTGCCATTTTTGCTATCCAACGTTTCTTTGCTAATTGCAAAAGGAAAAAACCCGGAAAAAAGGGATATCCACAGTACAAGAAACATACTCGTTCCGTGGAGTACAAGCAATCCGGTTGGGCGCTTTCTACCGACAAAAGATGTCTAACATTTAAGGACGGTTTTGCTGCTGGGAGATTTAAGTTAATCGGCAGTCGGGATTTGCATTTCTATGCGCCCGATGAGATTAAACGAATCAGGGTTGTGCGTCGTGCCGACGGATACTACGCCCAATTCTGCATCAACGTTGAACGAAAAGAGGAACCCGTTTCTACTGGTAAATTTATTGGCATAGATGTCGGGTTAAACCACTTCTATACTGACAGCGACGGTGAAACAGTTCCTAATCCTCGGTATCTCAGAAAAAGTGAAAAAGCTTTGAAGAGATTGCAGCAGCGAGTTTCTCGGAAAAAGAAAGGTTCCAGAAACCGGAAAAAAGCGCTCAACAAGTTAGGAAGAAAGCACCTAAAGGTTAGTCGGCAGCGTAAAGACTTCGCCATAAAGACGGCATTGTGCGCGGTGAAATCTAACGATTTCGTAGCCTAGGTCGAACTTCAGGTGCGGAACATGGTTAAAAACCACAAGCTCGCTAAATCAATTAGCGATGTGGCGTGGTCATTGTTTGCTCAATGGTTGGAATATTTTGGAAAAGTGTACAGCAAAACAGTAATTGCTGTTCCACCTCAGTACACTTCCCAGGATTGTTCAAATTGTGGAAACCTAGTCAAGAAAACTCTGTCAACTCGAACCCATATTTGTAGTTGTGGTGCGGTGTTAGATCGCGATCACAATGCCGGAAAAAACATTTTGGTAAAGGGTTTGAAGCAGGCAGGAATCAATTTAAATACGGTGGGGCACACCGGAATTCACGCTGGGGGACAGACCGATCTCTACTCGCTGGTGGTGATATCAACGAGCAAATCGACTGGATGATCCAAGAATCCCTGCGCCTTCAGGTCAGGGAGTGTCAAATATTTTCGACGATCGCCCACTCTACGACTTGTGATTTATAAAGTTGGTGAGGTTGAGAAAAATTTTGTTTTTTTTGAGGGTTAGCCCTTGCTTTTTTTAGCTCTTGACTGTATTATTAAATAATAGAAATATAACTATTTTTTTTCAAAACAAGCGCTATTCCCATTATTAAATAATATCATACAAATGTCAAAGAGTCTATCCCAAACCCCTAAAATTTTTGGTCGATTTTGGAAAATCAGGCAATTTTTTTTGTGGCTCAGAAGCAGTGAAAGCAGTGAAAGCAGTGAAATAAGCTGTAACCATAGCCGACAGAACTACTGAGAAAGAGTTGATTTTTGAGCGGGCTGAGTATTTTTGTTGGGAAAAGTCGCCTGAGAGCCTAATTTTTGGAAATAAAGACCGCCGATGGTGGCTAAGAATATTGTGTAAGCCGCTGCTTGGACGAGATAAAGTCGATCTCTGTATCCAAACAGTGCTTTGAGAATCACTCCGGGAAATTGTCGATCGGGCAAAATTTCCGCTGCATTCCACATCATCGGGCCTAAAATACAAGAGTGGAGTGGTGCGAGGCGATCGTAATAAAAACAAATCGCTGCATACTGGCTATTCATCTGCGACAAAATCCCAGCGGCTTGGTCAAAATGCTTGAGTGCAGATACTGCCAAACCTGCCACGATTAACAGCAACAAAACCCCCATAAACTTGAAAAACAGGCGGATATCAATTTTTACGCCCCACTTGAATAGTAGCGCGCCAATGATTGCCGCCCCAGTCAAACCGCCCAAAGCACCTAAAGCAGGAGTTAAACCTTGTTGAAATTGAGCGCTGACAAATATAACTGTTTCAAAACCTTCGCGCAGTACCGCAATAAAAATTAAGCCAAATACGCCCCAGCCGGCATTGCTATTTTCTGTCAAAGCTGCTGTAACTGCTCCTTCAACTTCAGCTTTGAGAAAGCGCGCTTGCTGAGTCATCCAAATTAGCATCCAGCTTAGCATTGCGATCGCCACAATTCCCAACACGCCCTCTAATAGCTGTTTAATTACTGGTGCGTAAGGCTGCTCTGATGTTGATAGTGCTGCCAGCAATCCATTAAATAAAACACCCACAAAACCGCTAGCCGCAATGCCGGCTGCGATACCTGTATAAACCCAAGAATTGAGGTGACTTTGCTCGGCTTTTTTGAGGCAAGCTAGTACAATTCCGACGACTAAGGCGGCTTCTACGCCTTCGCGCAGGGTAATTACAAAAGTTGGTAAGGCTTCACTAAAATTCATTTTTTATAATCATGGGGCATGGGCAGGGGGCATTGGTCATTGGTCATTGGAAATACAACTTACCACTAACCAATAACCAATAACAATGATTAAATCAACTATAATCCCGCAGCATTTTTTTCAATTCTACTTGGTGCAATTCTTCTTGTCCAATTAGATTGCGGGCATATTCTTCCAAATAAACGCTGGAGTCTGTCACAACGTCAAGTAAAGATTTATACTTTTTGAGCGCTTTTTTCTCGTGATTTAAACTTTCTTCTAACAAGTCTTTCACCGAGTGTTTGTAGGTTTCTTCGATGGGAGCAATTTTCTGACTGGGATGCCCCTCTAAACCGGTGAGAATTTCTCCTGCTTGTTGGGCGTGGAGTAGGGATTCCGTTGCTTGTGCTTTAAAAAACTGCACGATGGGAATCCGGTTTGGCCCTGTTACCATTAGTGAATAGTGGGTATAGCGCACGACACCTGCAAGTTCCCATTCCATGATGGTGCATAGCAGTTCCTGAGTTTTTTTTTCGTCAAGTTCTTTCATTTGTTGTTTTAGATGTAGAATGCCTTAGAGGGCGCTATTTATAATATCACATTTAAGTTAAAAATGAAAAGTAAGGTGCGGATGGCGCACCTTACCGGAGAGATGTTGTATGGGAGTTACGGGTTAACTTCTAAGGTTCCAGTAGGAGCAAACACTACAGTAAACTTAGCGACTGGTGCTGCACTCTTACTGCTGCTAGTTTCGGAAGATTTGAGCAGATGTGGCAAAGGAGTTTCTTGGGTGTAATCCTTGGCTGGTTGATTGAGGGGCTCGAAATTGCCGATCGCCCCATCTTGACTTGTAGTGACTCGATAGACTAGATTTTGATTGAACGTAGGGCTAGTTTGCCAAGTTCGATCGATGCGATCGTAGACTTTTAGAGCTAACTCATCTAGTTTTACGCTATCGGTAATTTCTGCTGTCTGATTTGTTCCATCCACCGCCTGAACTTCCTGCTGGCCTGCTGATACAGGTACAGCTTGGACAGTCTTATCTGTAGGGCTACTCGCAATAGCCGTTTCAGTAGACGTATTAGTGAAAGGTACAACCTCTGGAGACTTGTCAGGCAGCTTTTTTTGGCTGTCAACAGCTAAAGCTGAAGGTGTTGTACTGCTGGCAATAGCTGGTTCCGTCGGTTTACTCGCAATAGCATTAGCGGGATTTTTCCCCTCGATTGTGAAAGACTTGACGTGGGAACCGAGAAACTTTTCTTTTTGGCTGACGCGCCACATTGAGATAGGAAAAGTCACAAAGAAAAGAGTCAAAACTCCCATACTAATCCAAACTATTTTGTGCATCTCCCTGGCTGGGATCGGCTTATTTTTGGTTTCCATCATCAAACCTCGCATTACTTAAGTTAAGGGCAAATAGGGGAAGAGAGGATGCCAGGACATAGCTGTCGCAGCAACTAACAAAGCAAACATCCAGAAAAATATGGTGCGACTTTTAATCTGCTGATTTTTCCACACCAGATGCAGAATGGGCCAACTGACAAGCCAACCGACAAGCAACATAGTTTCTTTGCCCGTATAGCTGCCGATGTTGCCCCACAATTCATCATTAGTCTTGCTTCCGGGAATCCAACTACCGAGGTTCCAAAGCATTTCGTTTATCTCTTTGGATGTGTCCCCTAAATGGTGACTCACCATCATTGTGAAACAACCAATTGCAGCGCTAACTATTGCTGCTGCTGCTGGGCCCGAAACCCTAGGCGCAGTTGCCGAACCCTCAGCTAAACCGTTAGGAAAGTGTTTTAATTTGCTCCAAAATTTACCGTAAAAAGGTTCATCCCCCGCATGACTTTGGCGGGATAATTGTCTGGTCATTTCACAAATCTCCTATGATAGTTGATAGTTGAGAGTTGGTAGGGGCAGTGCCACCTTGTCCGCCTTGAGAGTCAATCGATTGAGAGTTGAGAGTTGAGAGTCGATTGATTGATAGTTGAGAATTGGCAAATGCGGACTACAAAGCATGAATTTTAGCAACGCCAATTCCACTTACCATGCCACCCATTGAAAAAAACATTAGCGCCATCAAAGCTACACAGGTTGCGGTTAAAACCGGGCGATTCTGCTTTTCTAAAATTGCATCGCCGTAAGTCCACAGAATCCAGGTGCAAGCTATTGCTAATGGCAGGGTAAACAGGACGCTAAACTCGTGATATTCCATCAAAACATACTGCCCTAAAGGCGAGTTTTCTTTCAGCCAAGCCCGAGCTCCGCCAAAGTCCATGCCTGCCCGATAACGCATATAAGCCCAATTGCCGGTAGCTATGGCTAAAAAGCTCAAAATAGATGACCAAAAGGCTAATGTACGCATTTGTGGCAAGATTTTACCGGCACCCCGCAGCAAGGGGAAAGCTAAATGTCCCGTGTAAACCATCACTACCATTGCAAACATTGCGCCTAAGCCGTGAATGGTTCCCATCAATCGTTGCCAATGGCTGGGATGCAGTAGGTTGACTAGAGGTAAAAACAGAAACATACCAGCCGATAAAAAACTCAGTCCGTAGATAGAAACTTGAGCGATATCTAACTGTCTGGGAAATTCCGATGGAACTAAATCGGTAGTTGAGTCTTGGGTTGACGGCTGCACCACTGGCAAACCTCCTGTAGGTTGTGCGGAAAATTACTTGAGAATAAGCGCATTAGTATTTTGAGTTTCTTGATAATGGAGCTCGTGCAGGCAAAGCCGATCGCACTTGGGCGCGCTCGACAACTGCAAACCTACTGCTAACTATATTAAGTCGCAATAATTCGCACTTTTTAGTTTCTCTAACACGCAATACTTTGGCTGTGACTAGCTATCGGCTAACTTCACTGTTACGGTCGTCAAAAACTTAATGCTATTTTTTCTCAACAATTGAGAATAAAACCAATGAGAGATTTTCAGTAGATTCTTTATATTTTTTTAATATTCTTGTTTGAGCTTGACGGTGAATAGAATTTTGGAGTTGAATCGGTAAACAAATATTGATAATTCTTATCAAAAAGCTTCAATGTGCGAGTTGTTTGTAAAATATCCGAATAATTCTTCAGGATGATTTAATGTAAAATTTCTCATCCTCAAAATTCTGCCGATGAGGCGCTAATCTATATCCCATAAGCGATCGCCCGCCCCCCATCCCCCGATCGCTCGATCGCAGAAATACCCCCACAGGGGATGGTAAATTTTTGTAAAAAATAGTTGACTAAAGGGCTGGAAGTTCTCTTGTTTGGGATACATCAATGCACATACCTGATGGTTTTCTTTCACCGCCAGTAGCCGTTGCCACCGGCATAGCAAGTGCAGCAGTAATTGCAGTTGCCCTGAATCGAACCCGCGCGAGTCTTGGACTCCGACAAGCCCCAATCATGGGCTTAACTACAGCTTTCGTGTTTGCAGCCCAGATGATCAACTTTCCCGTCGCTGGCGGCACCAGCGGACACTTGTTGGGAGGAGCGCTGGCATCCGTCGTTTTGGGGAGCCCTTGGGCGGCAACTTTGGCGATGAGTACAGTTTTTATAATTCAGAGCGTCTTGTTTGCCGACGGGGGCATCACCGCCCTGGGAGCCAATATTTTTAACATGGGGCTAGTTGGCATTTGGGTGGGCTGGTGGCTGTTGCAGCCATTGCAGCAACTCTTGGGAGGTTCCAGAAATCGTTTGCCCCTAGCCGCGGGCATCGCCGCTGGCCTCAGCGTCGTGGCTGCTTCGATTAGTGTGGCGATCCAATTGGCAATTTCTGGTACAGTAGGGCTCAATATCGCATTGCCAGCAATGGTAGGCGTACATATTTTAATTGGCATTGGCGAAGGGGTAATTACAGGCGGCGTTTTAACTTATCTCGTCAAAGTGCGGCCGGATTTACTGCCGGGACAACAGCCACAATTGCAGAAATGGGTAGTGCCAGTAATCGGAGTTTTATTAATTTCCGGGGTGCTTTCACTGTTCGCATCAAGTTGGCCTGACGGGTTAGAAGCGGTAGCCGAAAAACACGGCTTTAAAGATAAAGAAGCTGTGGCGATCGAAAATCCCACTCCTTTAGCAGATTACACAGTTAAAGGATTAGAAGAACAGCCTATTGGTACTAGCATTGCTGGACTTTTAGGGTCTGCCTTCAGCTTCGGCGCGGCTTTTGGGATTGCTCAGTTGGTGGTAAAACCTAAAGATGTCTAAACTCTCCATACCTTTTCGATTGCGAATGTCTCTCACAATTGTGATTGGGATGGGTTTTCTGAAGACAGGCGCTTGGCTGTGGCTGGGAATTTATGGGGCGATCGCACTTTTTTGGTCGTTTTGGCTCCGGGCTCCGGTGCGAACCCTAGCGCAACTGTTGGGAGCAGAATTGGTTTTTCTCTCCTTATTAGTGCTGCCCCAAGGTTGGGAACGAGCCAGTTTTCTGTTGCTGCGTTCCCTAATTTGCCTGCTAATTATGAACAGCTTCCTGCTAACTTTGCCACCCCACAGTTTCGGAATCGCCCTCAAAGGATTACCCCTACCAGCAGGTTTGCAAGAGATTGTACTTTTAACAGGACAATACTTAGAAATCCTGCTGTCCGAAGTCAACCGCATGAAAATATCAGCCCAACTCCGGGGCTTGTCCGGTACCGGAGGATGGCTGCGCTACGCCAGTGCTTCCATGATCGGAGCGCTTTATTTGCGAAGTCTCGATCGGGCAGAAAGAGTACACGCAGCCATGCTAATTCGCGGGTATCAAGGAGCTTTACCTGCCGACTCAAAATCAACACCAAAAGAGCGACTCTGGCTGACACTAGCAATTTTAATCGCAGCCGGATTAACAACAGCTTCTTACGGTTATTCGTAATTGGGCATTGGGCATTTAACTGGTTCCCAGGCTCTGCCTGGGAATCCATATCCAGAGGCTCTGCCTCGCCTCTTGCGGAGGAAAATTGGACGCAGAGCCTCCCGATCTGCGTTCCCAGGCAGAGCCTGTGAACGAGTAGAATTGGTAATTGATTAATTCAGGCCTCTACCTTTTGCCTTATCCCTTCCCCTCTCTGCGCCCTCTGCGTTCTCTGCGGTTAAACACTCTTTTAACTGGTTCCCAGGCTCTGCCTGGGAATCCATATCCAGAGGCTCTGCCTCGCCTCTTGCGGAGGAAAATTGGAGGCAGAGCCTCCCGATCTGCGTTCCCAGGCAGAGCCTGTGAACGAGTAGAATTGGTAATTGATTAATTCATGCCTCTACCTTTTGGCTTATCCCTTCCCCTCTCTGCGCCCTCTGCGTTCTCTGCGGTTAAATACTCTTTTAACTGGTTCCCAGCCAGAGCCTGGGAACGAGTAGAATTGGTAATTGATTAATTCATGCCTCTACCTTTTGCCTTATCCCTTCCCCTCTCTGCGCCCTCTGCGTTCTCTGCGGTTAAACACTCTTAATCCTAAAATAGAGGAAAATAAAACTTGAGTAGACTAAAATCCGTGCCAACAATCGAAGTAGAAAACTTAGTATTTGGCTATCCCGATCAAAAGCCAGTATTGCGGGGAATTTCTTTTACTTTGCAACCGGGAGAAAGAGTTGCTCTACTCGGCCTGACAGGTGCTGGTAAAAGCACTTTGCTCGAAAACTTGATCGGATTAAAAATGCCTCAAGCGGGCGAGATTAGAGTGCAGGGAAAAAAGTTGGAAGAGGCGACTTTATCGCAGGCGCGCAGGCAGATTGGATTTTGCTTTCAAGATGCTAACGACCAGCTATTTATGCCCACTATTTTAGAGGATGTCATGTTCGGCCCCCGCAATTACGGAGTGCCGCCGGGAGTGGCGCGCGATCGAGCTTTATCATTATTAGACGAATTTGGTTTAGTAGAATTCGCCAACCGTTCGGCCCACGAACTTTCGGGAGGCCAAAGAAGATTAGCAGCCTTGGCAGCAATTTTAGCATTAGAGCCGGCAATTTTAATCTTAGACGAGCCGACCAACGGACTCGATCCCTCGTGGCGGCGTCATTTGGCTAAGGTTTTGTCCCAATTGCCGATCGAGGTAATTTTGATCGCTTCTCACAATTTGAATTGGATAGGTAAAACGACTGAAAGGGCGTTAGTTTTGGCGGATGGTGAGATTAAAATTGACAGAAAAACCAAAGATTTGCTGGCAGATACATCCACTCTCGAGTATTACAATTTGCCCCCAGATTGGTAATGAGCCCTTGGTCATTAGTCATTACATAAAGCAGTCATAACTAACCACAAGCGATGGTAAGGATTGGGGGGCAATTACAGGCAATATATATAGCGGTTCTCAAAAAAGTGAGGTATGCCCACGGAGGTCTATGCCCTATCCCCACGGAGGTCTATGCCCTATGCCCATGAGTACCTCATATGAGAGCTCGAAAGGCTATATCTGTAATTAAAGCTCGAATTGGCGGACGGCTTCATTATACAAATGAATAGCTAAATCCCGTATAATTTGTTCATTTTGAAACTCACTTCCTAACTTTTGTTTCGCCGTTTGAACACACATTTTCATCAACTCTGATGAACTTTCGATGTGAAGTGCGATCGCCCTATGCTTTTCTTCAAAGCCCACCTCGATTTCCGCCAGCCTTTTGACCGATTGACAATTCGCAGATTGCTCTAAATTTGCCGCCATTTTTTCCTGCTTTCTCCTTTGGACTTCCTCGGAAAAACCCGCAGCAATGAGCCCCGCAGGTAACGCAAAAATTCCGATTCCCAAAAATGCTAATATTGCTCCCAACAATTTCCCTAAAGGAGTGATTGGATAAATATCGCCGTAACCGACAGTAGTTAAGGTCACAACTCCCCACCACATTGCATCGGGGATGCTCGCAAAAGTTTCGGGATGCGCCTCATTTTCAACAAAATACATGACGCTAGAGGCAAATATTAACAGAATAAAAACTGCAAAGGCGGTGGCAATTAACTCCTCTTTTTTATCGTACAATACTGCTCCCAGAGTTCTGATTGACTCAGAATAACGGCTCATTTTTAGCAACCGCAACAAGCGCAGGACACGAATTAAATTAACGAAGTTGAAAGTAGGAAATAACAGCAAGAAGAAAAAAGGTAAGATGGAAATTAAATCTATCAAACTTAGCGGTGTAAGAGCATATCTCAATCTTCCCCAAAGCGGGTGGGTGTATCTGCGATCGACTGTAGACACCCACAGTCTTAAAAGATATTCTATTGTAAATACTAAGGAGGAAACAATTTCTATGTTTGCCAAAAGGGATGTGTTTTCTGGCGACAATGTGGGCGAAGTAGAAGCAATAAAAGCTGCGACATTTATCAGTATTAAACAAGTTATGAAAACATCATCTGCTAAACTGTATAAATTGCTTGATTCTGAGGTTTCTAAAATTTCATAAGTTATAGTTTTGATTTTTTTAGCCATCTGAGTCTCTCCTAAAAATTTAGCAATTAACGATCGCGCTTTACTACAGTCTAAGCAATTAGATTCAAAAAATTAAGCAGGAGTTGCCCTAAAGCTAAAAAATTGGTTTCTTCAGAGAGGCTCTTGTTACGAAATTCAATATTTCTCATGGAAAGTGGGTTGTTTGGGAGAACGGCGTTCTAGTAAAATTTAGAGTTGATCGGGAAAGAATTTCCCACTATTACTGGGTTTGCAGGCAAAAATCATGAAGGTAGCCGTATTCAGCACCAAATCCTACGATCGCACATTTCTGGAAGCAGCGAATGTCGGCGGCAAACACGATTTAGTTTTTTTTGAACCGCGTCTGAACCTGGAAACCAGCGTTTTGGCTGCTGGATTTCCGGCCGTTTGCGCGTTCGTGAACGACTGCTTGGACGCGAAAACGCTGCTTGCCATTGCCGAAAAAGGCGTCCGCTTGCTGGCCCTGAGATCCGCCGGATTCAATCACGTCGATTTAGCAGCAGCCAAGGATTTAGATCTAACTCTGCTGCGAGTTCCGGCTTATTCTCCCTACGCAGTGGCCGAACACGCAGTCGCTCTAATTTTGTCCCTCAACCGCAGAATCCACCGGGCCTACAACCGCGTCCGCGAAGGCAATTTCGCCTTAGATGGCCTGTTGGGTTTTGACCTCCACGGCAAAACGGTGGGAATCGTCGGAACAGGCAGAATTGGCGCAATTACTGCCCAAATTCTGCACGGATTCGGGTGTCGCCTGCTGGGATACGATGTTTACCAAAACCCGGATTGCCTCGCCCTAGGCATGGAATACGTCGCACTCCCGGAACTCTTCGCCGCTTCTGATATTGTCAGCCTGCACTGTCCCCTGATACCGGAAACTTATCATTTAATCGGTGCAGAGGCGATCGAGCAAATGAAACCGGGGATGATGCTGATCAATACCAGCCGCGGTCAGTTGATTGACACTAAAGCTGTCACCAAAGCACTGAAATCTGGTATAATTGGCTACCTCGGATTAGATGTTTACGAACAAGAAACGGATCTGTTTTTTGAGGATTTGTCAAATCACGTTATTCAAGACGACGTTTTTCAGCGTTTGCTGACTTTTCCAAACGTCCTGATTACCGGACACCAAGCTTTTTTCACCGAGGAAGCTTTGAAAAATATCGCCGAAACCACGATCAGCAATATCACCGACTTTGAACAAGGACGCCCTTGCCCGAATCAAATCGACCTCGATCGAGTGAAAAAATGAGTCAAAAGACCGATTTGGCAACGAAGGCCATTGTTTAAAATCAAGTCATATCGTTATTTTTGCTTGCAATTTGTGAAACTCTGCCTTAGTCTCATCAATTAGTCCCTGCAGCGCGGATGCTGTGCTAATTGCCGGAGAATTATACTGGCAGCAATTCACAGCCTGCAATTTTACCTGACAACGGAGGAAGTATCCAATGACACAAGCTAACTTTTCGGACGAGACACAAACCATCACTGAAATCGTGACAGTAGATCTGGTGGAGGACAAAGCGGGGGTCATGACTACAGTGACAACCACAGAAACAACGGCCAGCCAGTTCCAAGATATTAAAGACCAAGTTATTACAATTTTGTCGGAACTTCCAGCCTATCTCTCTAATTTTTTTGCTGACTACCAAAAACCCCTCATAACTGTTGGTTTAATTCTGGCAGGCGGTATTAGTATTAAGGTAATGCTGGGAGTTTTAGGTGCTCTTAATGATGTCCCTTTGGTAGCTCCAGTTTTTGAGTTGATTGGCATGGGATATACGGGTTGGTTTGTTTACCGCTATCTGCTCAAGGCTTCTAATCGCCAAGAGTTGTTAACGGAAATTGATTCTTTAAAAGAACAAGTTGTAGGTAAAGATTCTTAGAGGAAGTCATTAGTCATTAGTCATTGGTCATGGGTCATTAGTCATTAGTCATTAGTCATTGGTCATTAGTTAGTGGTTATTTGTTATTTGTAAGGCTATAGCCATAACCGATAACAAGTAACCAGCAACCCATGCCCTGCCCGGGCCAATGCCCAATGCCCTGCGCGGGCCAATGCCCAATGCCCAATGCCCAATGCCCAATGCCCAATGCCCTGCGCGGGCCAATGCCCAATGCCCAATGCCCAATGCCCAATGCCCAATGCCCAATGCCCTGCGCGGGCCAATTCCCAATGCCCAATGCCCCATTCCCAATGCCCAATGCCCAATCTTAATTTGGATGGCAAACTTGTTGCAAAGTGGCGGTAAAGTCGGGGTAGGAAATGGCAGCGGCTTCGGCCCGGTGAATGTTAGTAATACCTGTGGCGTTGAGGGCTGCGATCGCCAAACTCATCGCTATTCTGTGGTCGGTGTAGCTGTCAACATCCGCGCCGGTCAAAGGAGTTCCCCCGGTAATTTCTAAACCGTCGGGTAACTCGGAAATTTGGGCTCCCATGCGGTTGAGTTCGGCAGCAGTCACGGCCAGCCGATCGCTCTCTTTGACCCGCAACTCGGCCGCATCTCGAATTATTGTAGTACCCGACGCAAAGATCGCCGCTACGGCCAAAATCGGGATTTCGTCAATCAGCCGGGGAATTAAGTCGCCCGCAATGGTGCATCCCCGCAATTGGCCGGAACTCCGAACCAAAATATCCGCTACCGGTTCCCCAGCCGCCTCTCGCTGATTTTGCAGTTCAATGTCGGCGCCCATCATTTCCAAAGCTTCCAAAATGCCTGTACGAGTTGGATTGACGCCGACATTTTCGACTACGAGTTCCGAACCCGGGACGATCGCCCCAGCAACTAGCCAAAATGCCGCCGAACTAATATCCCCCGGTACAATCACATTCTGCCCTTGCAGTTGTGTCGGCCCAGTGACTGTCACGCTACAAGTTTCTGGATCGACGCTCAATTGGGCTCCAAACGCTCGCAGCATCCGCTCGCTGTGATCCCGCGACAGAGCGGGTTCTGTGACTGTTGTTTCTCCGCTTACCATCAAACCGGCGAGCAAAATGCAAGATTTAACTTGAGCCGAGGCGATCGGAGAATGGTAGTGAATCGGTTTTAACTGCTGTCCGAGTATCCCTAAAGGAGCTAAAGAATTACTTTTTCGGCCCCAAATTTGCGCTCCCATTTGTTGCAGCGGTTTAATGACGCGCGACATGGGGCGCGATCGCAAAGAACTGTCACCCGTTACCGCATAAAAACGCCCCGGATGAGAGGCTAAAATTCCCAACATCAGCCGCATCGTCGTGCCGGAATTACCCGCGTCCAAGACTTCCACAGGCTCCTCTAACTCGCCAATTCCGACGCCCCGGACTGTCACCCGTTCCGCGTTGAGTTCAGAAACTTTGGCTCCCAGGAGCGAGAAACATTTAGCCGTGCTGCGGGGGTCTTCTCCTAGGAGTAGTCCCTCAATAGTAGTTTCACCTTGGGCGATCGCACCCAACATCAAAGCTCGGTGAGAAATCGACTTATCGCCGGGAACTCGAATCCTCCCCACCAGCGACAAGCCCGATGCCGGTTTTTGAATGCTTAAAGTTTGAGTTTTGTCAAGAAGCGTAGTAGTTATAATGTCAGCTTGCATTGAGATAAACTAGGATTAGATGGCGTTAGCTATCCTACCTTTTTCTCAGTCCTAAGTTAGTCGTCTTTTGTACGGCCTGCGGGTTTTTTCCCAATGTGTCCGGTTAACTTAAAGCCTGATTAAACTCGCCCGGAGACTCCGCTGTCAGTTCTCGATGACACGGGAGTGCGGACGCAACGGCACGGATTTCACATTAATTTCACAAATATTATCCGTGTATCTGCTTAGATTTCATCTCCTGCTCTGAGTTATCGACCCGATGATTGAAGTTTGACTGAACAATTTTAGATTTTCGATTGCGAGTTTTAGATTTTTCATTTTTTTAAGCAAAAGCTCCGGAATTTGGAACCCAGCCCATCTAAAATCTAAAGTCTAAAATCTCAAATCTCAAACCGCCCGATCCACAACAACCCCTAAACTTTTATTTATGCTGACCCATCACCGCAAGCCTGTAAGTTTATCGCTGGTATCCACAGATTTACCTTTGTGGTCAGTCGTTGAAACCGCTGCTACGGTTTATCAAAAAGACCGGGATCGCTTTCACTTGTTGTTGCACGAACCAGCAATAATCGATCGCGACTTTTCCGACGGTTCCAACGAATCTGCCGAGCAAGTTACAATCTTACCCCCAACTACAAAACCCCGGTTGCTCTGGCTAGAAGTTTCGCCCTATCGAGTCATTATGACCATGCAAGGAAACGGCAAATACAGTTACCGCCACTGCTGGGAACGAGGAATGTACGGCCTGAGCCGTTATTGGCTTCAGGGTGAATCCTTGGCGACTCCCGAACAGTTGCGACTCCGCAACTTCACTCGCAACTTGACGCTGACAGGAAAGCCGGAACCGGATCACTTGCAGTTAGAATATGAGTTGTGGTCGGAGAAAGTGCAACTCGGTCGCTATATTTTGAATCTAGAAATTCATCACTAAATTGGGTAATGGGGAATTAGTAGATGCTATAGCCTTTCTCAGGTAAATTAGGTGTTCCTGGGCATAGGGCATAGGGCATCGGGCATCGGGCATCGGCGCTTCCTTTTCTTTCTCCGAATTCTATAGCGCGTACCTCACTTCCTTGAATACCGCTATAGATGAAGGCGATGCCTTTCTCAAACTCAAAACTCACGCATTCAAAACTCAAAACTCTTAGCCTTTAGCGATCGCCCTTACAATAATTAATCAGTTTGCTAGTCAAAGCGTCTTGATTTGCGGCTGCTTGATTCGCCTGCTGTCCGGCTCTAATAATATCTGCTTGAGCTGTTTTGATTTGCTCTCGACCTTCTATACTTGTAGAAGCGAGATTTGCAGCCTGAAGACTTTTGCTTATGTCGCCGAGTGCTTGACTAATTTCCTGGAAGGATTTAACCGATGGCTCCTGAATTTCTTTGAGGGTTGGATCTGTTATTCGCAGATTTTCAATTTCTTTGGCTATCAGGTTCAAATTTTTAGCTAAGTTGTCGGTCGTTGCAGCATCGTTGCTGTCTTTATCAACATCAATGAGAGCGTTGCCTTTGTTGACAATTTCAGTAAATTTAGTACACTGGATAGCTCGGCTATTGCTGCAACTAATCGTCAGCGTACAGCAAGCAACAACTATCAGCAGGACGGCAATCTGTTTGCGAAAAAAGTACATGAACCCTCGGTTGCAAAAAAAGTAGATTCTGGGATTTTATAGTAGAGTGCGTCACTCGATTTTCGATTTTCGATTTTCGATTTTAGATTTACTTGCGACATTGAATCAAAGGAGCTGGAACTTTGGTCTAAAATTAGGGATTGTCCACAAGGCGAGTGTACGCGGCACAGTATCCGTTTTTGGGTGTGTCAGCGGGCCGATCGATATATCGACTGTCGAAAAACTTTCGCGGCATTGAGACACGCTCTACTAAGCTAAACTACGTACCTGTTTAGGAACTATGGTCAAAAACAGCAATAACCTAAAGAAGGGAAGCATTTGGGGATATCTTACCCTGCTTTTGCCTATTTCCTTGACGGCGGTTGCCAGTTTCGAGTCGGGAAGGATGTTTTGGGCGATCGCCACCACAGCGGGCATTGCTTGGGCTTACAAGCTCTACCACCAGCAGCAAAAACACAAACTCGCTCATTTAGACTCGGTTTTCTATAAGTTGATCAAGGAAAATCAAGGGCGAGTTACGGCTTTGGATTTGGCAATGAATGCGAAACTCCCCGGAGAAAAGGTTCAAGAGTATCTCGACGAACGAGCCTCTGAGTTTGCAGCGGATTTTGAGGTGACGGAACAAGGCGGAATTTTGTATTATTTTCAAATAGCTCCACCTGTCAATCAAAGCGAAACAGCTAATGCGGGCATAGCTGTTCAAGACCCTCCCACAAATCGGGAAAAAACACAAGATAAAAAACCAAATTTATTCCCCATTGCTCAAACCAAGACTCCTCAAAAGCCCAAAATCTCTTTTACCCAGACGGAACTCTCTCGCAGGTTCAAAGTTCACGCAAGTACGATCGGCAAGTGGAAACTTAAGCCGGAGTTTGCTCAATGGAGCCGCGAAAAAGACCCAGAGGATCTCGCCTGGGAATATTCTACAGAAAACAAGCGATTTTATCCCAAAGATTGAGTTCCTTCGGTATTTACCAAAATATCTCAAGAAACGCGGTTTATACGACGCTCTGCGCTTAGTAACGAAGAATTTGGCAACAAACCTGGTTTCTGAGACTTGAGTGCGTCTTGGGCTGATTTTACTGTGGTTGACCTCCTCGCATCCAGGATACCCGCCACGTGATTCATTCCGAAAGCAGACTCAGGACCGGGGAAATAAAAAACCTGTATCCGATGAAACTTGCCCCCCGAATTTATCCGTGGGGTCAATGCTGCAATTCTTTAATCTAAAATCTAAAATCTAAAATCTAAAATCGATTGACCGCTCGATCTCTTTAGGTTATTTTAAGTAAAATCGTCTTTTGCTGAGTTTTCCAAGTAAAAATCGGTAAGTTCGATCGTCCTATCTGTGACTTTTTTCTCCTATGTCCAAAACAACCTTGCGAGTAGTCGCCCGCCTCGCCGCCTTTCCCGACAAAGTAGCAGAACTTAAATCTCTGCTGCTGAGCATTATAGAACCAACTCGTAAAGAAAAAGGCTGCATCAAATACGAACTCCTGCAAAATCAAGCCGATCCCACAGATTTTACCTATGTTGAAGAGTGGGAAAGTGCAGATTTGCTCGAGCTACATCTCGGTTCAACTCACATTCAAGACGCCGTGCAGAAATTAGACGGTTTGGCCGTTGGGCCTCCCGATATCCGCCGCTATGAGTTGCTAGCTTAATCTGGTTTTTATAGCAATTTGATTAATGTTTGTGAATTAGCTTCTATTTCTCCAAAGTTTGCGGGGAACCCTACATATATAGGTTCTGCGTAAGTCCAATTCTACTCACATCTTGCACTATTCTCGCTGAACAGGCAAGATGCCTGTTCCACAAAGAGTAGATTTTCTTGTGGAACAGGCATCTTGCCTGTTCAAAAAAAGATTATTGACAATGGTGCAAGATCTCAGATTCTACTAACTTCGGAACAGGCAAGATGCCTGTTCCACAAAGAGTAGATTTTCTTGTGGAACAGGCATCTTGCCTGTTCAAAAAAGGATTATTGACAATGGTGCAAGATCTCAGATTCTACTAACTTCGGAAAATTTTATGACATTAGCAACAATAAAACAGTTATTTATTTATCCATTTAAAGGGCTGACACCGCAAGAAATGTCGGAGTTTGCTTTAACAGCAGGACACGGAATTAAGGGCGATCGAGCTTTTGCCTTAATGTTTGCAGATAATCTTGAAGCTGCAAAGATGCCTGCCCAAAATATGCCTTGGATGAGCAAAAAAAATTTTGCTGTCCAAAACGATTGGCCTCTGTTAGCAGCTTTAGAATGTGATTATCAACCGGAAACGGCCGTTTTAACAGTCAAGCGTGAAGGAGTTGCAGTGTTATCTGCAGAAACGAACACAGCAGCGGGGCGCGATCGCATCGGCAGTTTTTTCACCGAATATTTGGCGGCAATTGAACCCACAAAAGAAGCGAGACATCCGCAGTTTGCACCTTTGCAATTAGTCGGCGACAGCAGCGGCGAAACTCGTTATCCCGATCGAGAACCCGTACACATTTCTTTACTCAGTCAAGCCACATTAGACCAATTAACAGAAATCGCTGTTCAAAACATTGACGTGGGCCGATTTCGCCCGAACATTGTGCTAGAAGGTATGGCAGCTTGGTCAGAATTTGAGTTGATCGGAAAACAGTTTCAATTAGGCACGGCGCTCATAGAAGTTACAGCACGAATCGGTCGCTGTGTCAATATAGAAGTGAATCCAGAAACAGGCGATCGGGATATTTCCCTACTCAGTTTACTCCAAAAGGAATTCGGTCACGCACAAACTGGAGTTTTAGCCAAAATCATCAACAGCGGCACAGTTAAAATCGGCGATGTTTTGACTGCTGTAAAATAGTAGCACTTACGGGCGGGCAAGATGCCCACCCCACAAGAAAACTCATTATTTGTGGAACAGGCATCTTGCCTGTTCATCATAATGGTGCAAGATGTGAGATGCACCCTACAAGTCAATAGTCTCTTAATCAAAAGCAACATTAAGATTGTGAATGCTGCCTAACTTCCTCTACTGATAAACCGAGTGCTTCTGCCACTTGCTGTGTATTCAATCCCATTGCCAATAACCGAGGGATGGCATCCCGCCGTGCTTGGGCTTCTGCACTCAAAGCCTGCTCTGCTAAGGAAGCTCGTTCTGTACCTGTCAGCAGCAAATTACCCTCGCTGTCCCACCACCGCAGCCACAGCATTGTCTGGTTTTGATAACGGCCTTCCCACAGTCCTAATTCTACCCCCATTGGCGCGATCGGATAATGAGCGCGATCGTTCGGAAGCAACTGCTGGTAAAACCCATTGTTCAGGCTGTAAACCTCCAGTCTGCCATTATTGATTTCATAAATCCCATAATACGGAATCCGCATGATCCGTTCATATACCCAAAACTTCCCAGGCCTTTGCGCCGCTCCAACTTCCGAGTACGATAGCGGCGTTGTGTCCCGCTCTTCTGAACCATCTCCCGATGCGAACTCCAAAGCAATCATCGGAGCCATGAATTCCCGCCACAGCACGTAAGAGCGACGAATCTGATTTCCTAGTGTTGGTGGCACATTCGGCACGTAGAACCAATCAGGAGCTTCTGCTCCCTTTTCAAGCGGGTCTGTTTCTCGCCAATAGATGCCACAGTCTTGCCCTATAGCATATTGCCCATCGGGATGAAGCCGTTGCAATACCGACCCAAGAGAATCAGTCAAAATAATGCTCTGGGGATGCTCCTGAAAATTCTTCACAAAAGTGCCGTCTTCCTCTGGCAGTTGAGTGTGGTCGGGGAAGGGAGAGGGAAGGACAATCTTTTCGGTTGCCGGGGTCATGCTACCTCTCAAGTATTGCAGCTTACCTGAATATCTTAACTCATCCTGCTTCCGGTACTCTCACCTTATTACCAATCAAGTTCAGAAAACTCGCTCCAAAATGTTGAATCTCCAAAAAATTAGCATAAGCAGGAGTTGACTTGTAAACTCTAAAAGTCCGCATAATTCCTAAAGTTGCCGCGCTTTCCAGCGGACCGATAAAGCTCGTATCCCTATCCAAAAAATGAGACTGCTTAGCCCAGTGTGCCATCTGTTCCGCATTCAAAAAATAGCAGCCGGAATGAGGATTCAACGCGCGCTCAAAAGCGATTGTTTGTTCCATAATTTTTCCCTTTAACTGCCGCTGCTCCTCGACATTTTGAAACGAAGAAGTCGCTGAGTCTGCTAAATCACCATCAACATATGCTTTAAAAACCGCGCCTTTAGGCGCTATTTCATAGCGATTCGGTTGCAGCAAATTTCCATTTCCTCCGTGATGCGTAAACCAGTTTAATTTACTAAAAAACCACGGATCATGCAGAACTAAATCATCTTCCAAGTAACAGAAATAATCATATTTGTTAAGACACGCTCGCAAAACTGCTTGACACTCAAACCCCAACAGCAGCGGTTCGCATTTGGTAGCATGGTGCATAAAACATCTGGGCTGCACTGGCAGTTGAGGCAACAGATGATAACCTTGAGTAGTGCAAACAACAATGTCAATTTCGTGCTGTTGAGATTGATTTGCTGGGATAGTTGCACATTCGCTAATGTCAATCATGGACTGAGATTTGCCGTACAAAGCTTGCAGCGATGTCACGCAAGCGGTTAAAGCATTTAGTCGTGGTTGCGGATCATTTCGCTGGGAAGCGTGTTTCCCGTCGCCGCTGGGATTGTAAAAGTGAGCAATAGTGAATAGAATTCGCATTGGTGTGGAGTAACAATTAGAAATTAAACAATAAAACAGAACGATCGCACAATAGCCTATAAATCTTACCGCACTTAGTCACCAAATAACTCCGGCAGGCGATCGCGCAACTCAGCATTTAAACGTGGCAACTCGTCGCGCATCTGTAAGTACCAATCTCGGCGCTGCCGGTAGTGCCCGCACAGCAAGCGGTTGTCCCGCACCCATTCGTAAGCATTCGCGGCTATTTTCCTGCGCCGAGAAGTGTCAGAAATCAGCGAATTAAGCTTCATTTCAAACTCTTTTTCATATCTATAAATCAATCCGGTTTCACCTTCGACAATCGAATGTTCGTACACAGTGGGACTTGCCAGCACCGCTACTCCCCGCGCTGCACATTCAATAAATTTTAAGTCGGATTTCATTTCGTTAACCGGGTTGGAAACAAGCGGTAGCAAAGCTATATCGCAACTGTACATAATTTCTTGATACCGTTCGTAACTGCAAAATGGTTCAAATTCTTTTTGCTGTATTTCCAACGCTTCAAAAAAACGGCTGTCGTGGATTACTTTAACTCTAATCCTGTGCTTGTGTGCGACTAAAACTCGATTGAGCGCTGCCATAATCGGCTGCCAATCTTTTTCGCGGTTGAGTGCACCAAAAAAGATGGTGACTGTATCTTCTGTCGGATAAATTCGCGCCGGAGGTAGATAAGCTAATTGATTGGGAAATACGGCAACATTGTGATTGTAAGACCGCAAAATTTTTGCTAGCGGTTCTGTAGAAGTTTGCACGCAGTGACAGCCGCGATAGCTGAGGTAATTATTGTCGGCGTATTCGCGGCGGCGAATGGGGTTGTCGTCAATCTCAGCTACTATTAAATAGCCTTGTTTAAGCAGTTCTTTGAGTTGGGGAATATAGCCGGGGTATTGCATGATTGTCCGCTGCCAGATGAAGACTTTTTCTTCTTCCGGCAGCGGCGGAATTAACTCTGCTGTTTTCACGCCGGATACGGTGCGGACACCGGGAATTGTAGCGCTAAATTTGTCCGGTTCCAAAACTCGCACGCGATCGCACCCTGTAGGAGCCATAATGATAGTCTGAATCAGCAGTCTGCGCGCAGGTACGGTCGAGTTGGTCGATCGCACGATATAATATTCAGCACCGGTTTCCGTAGCAAAACTGCTCGATGTGAGCTCTAAAGCCTGTACCATTGGATGCAGCAATTGCTGAAACTGGACAAAATTTTCGGTTTTGTGTCCCTTCCCTTGAAATTCATAAACCTGCAATCCGGCTTGAGCAAATAGTGATTTAATACTTTCTAGGGTAAACCAGTGCTGCATCTTGCTGTCGGGATTTTCCCACTGTCCCCGCAACAAATTGACAATCCGCCGCCAGTATTGAACATTAGGGATTCTGGCGAGAATTTGCCCCTCTGGATTCAGCAAAGCACTGTACTGCTTGAGCACTTCCCAAGGGTTTTTGAGATAGGGTAGCAAGTCACCAAAAACCAAACAATCGACGGTTCCTGGGGCGATGTCGAGACTTTCGAGAGCAATTTCTTCAATATCGGCTACCGTCACCCAGTTTAGCCGATCGACTGCAATTTTAGCTTTTTCTTGATCGCATTCAATGCCAATATACTGACAATGAGGATTGATCAGCTTGTACTCTTGGCCCGTCGCACCCGTACCGCAACCAATTTCAACAATGACTTTAGCATCCGGCGGTAGCAACTTCAAGAGGTCGTGGTTGACGCGATCGATCACTTTCTCTAAAATTCCTGATTAGTTTATCGTAAAATAAAACAGAGCCACCCATGCCGACAGACAACCAGCCGAAGGTTAGCATTGCGATGCCAGTATACAATGGCGATCGGCACATTTGTCAAGCACCAAATTTTCTGTTACCAACTCTTTCTCTTCCCTCTCTTCTCTTCCTCTGCGTTCTCTGCGCCCTCTGCGGTTCACTTAATCTTGTTCATCCATCCTGCAATGATTGCTATATCTTAGCCAATATTGAGCAAACTTATAATAATTTATTCTCAATCTATACCCTCCTTTAGCGCGATTAAGGAGCTCAATTAATTCGGCTTTTTCCCAAAAAATAAACCCAACAATTTGCTAAATACATTAGAAACTATGAAGCCTAATCTAGGAATAAACATCGCCGGCTACATCAACGGCGAATTTGGCATAGGAGAAGGTGTCCGAGCAAACATCCGAGCCGCAGAAGCCGCCAACATTCCCTTCGTCATCAACAATTTTACCCGCAGTCCCCACCGCAAGAAAGACACCACCTATCAAAATTTTAGCCAAGACAATCCCCATCCCGTAAACTTAATTCAAGTCAACGCCGATGAAGTTGCAACCTTTATTAAACATACAGGTTCCAGCTACTTTAAAAACCAATACAATATCGGCTTTTGGGCTTGGGAACTGCCCGCATTTCCCCCAGAATGGCAGCCAGCATTTAATCACTTTCACGAAATATGGACTTACAGCAACTATTGCGCCGAGGCAATTTCCGCAGTCTCGCCAATTCCCGTTATCAAAATCATGCCTAGTATTGCTCTTCCCGCACCTTCCCTGAAAAGAGAAGCACTGAATTTACCTAAAGATAAATTTATTTTCTTATTTGTATTCGACTTTTCCAGCCGCATCGAGCGCAAAAATACTTTAGCGACAATTCAAGCATTTAAACAAGCTTTTGGCGAAGATGACCGCCTCTTGTTGATTATCAAATCTTCTAATTCCAACAAATTTTTAGCGGCGCAAGCATCCTTAAACTCAGCCATAGCAAATAATTCAAATATCAAACATCTAGACGGGTATTTGTCCAAAAATAAACTTAACGGCTTGCTCTATAATTGCGACTGTTATGTATCGCTGCACCGCTGCGAAGGATTTGGCTTAACAATGGCTGAAGCCATGTTTTACGGAAAACCCGTAATTGCCACCGGCTATTCATCAAATACAGAATTTATGAATGTCGGCAACAGCTATTTAGTCAAGTATAAGTTAATCCCAATTGAGAAAGATTGCGGGCCTTACAAAAAAGGCAATGTTTGGGCCGAACCGGATGTCGAACACGCTGCGGATTTAATGCGGTACGTCTTCAACAATTACCGGGAAGCTCAACAAATTGGAGCGATAGCTGCTGAGGAAATTAAGACTTTACTCAACCCGCAAGTTACAGGGAATAAAATTAGAAAACGTCTCGAATATATTGCCGAGATTACCGATAGCTTTCAAAGCATACATCTTTCAGGAACAGCCAAAGCGCAGTCTGCCAAAATTAGGGCTAACTTGCCACCATCACAGCAAGAAAGTCAATCAAAAGCAGAACTGCAAAACGGGCAGCCGAAGGTTAGCATTTGCATTCCGACATACAACGGAGAAGCATTTATTGGGGAAGCAATTCAAAGTGCTTTGGCCCAAACCTACGCTAACATAGAACTGATTATATCCGATGACGGCTCCACAGACCGCACAATTGCGATCGCCCAATCATTCCAATCACAAACCTCAGTCGATTTCCGCATCATACTGCACCGCAACTACGGCTTATCACAAAACTGGAATTTTTGCATCTCTCAAGCAACAGGCCAATACATTAAATTTCTATTTCAAGACGACTTGCTCGCACCAGAATGTATTGAGAAAATGGTCGGACTCGCCCAAGAAAACCCCAAAATAGGTATGGTTTTCTCCCCGCGAGGCATCACCATAGCTGAAGATGAATCTAACCCGATTTTGCGGATAGCTTCCCAATCAATTAAAGATTTGCATAAAAGTTGGTCGAATTTAAAATCTATTCAGCCCGGAAAAGAATTACTGGCAGATACTAAGTGTTTGAGCAACCCTATCAACAAAATTGGCGAACCGAGTACCGTCTTAATTGCCGCGCGAGTCTTTGAAGAAATAGGATTATTTGATTCGGGATTATCTCAGTATGTAGACTTAGATATGTGGTGGCGAATTATGGGTAACTATCACATCGGATTTGTAGACGAAAAACTGTCCTCCCTGCGGATTCATCCCGAACAACAAACTTGGAAAAACTTCGCCGCTGGGGAAAACCATAAAGATGTAGTCAGATTTTACAAAAAACTACTAAATAGTCCTGATTACAGTTTCCTGGATCAACAAATCAAACAGACAATTCGCCAAAAGTTGGCATTGAGAACCCAGCCGAGTTTATCGGAATTGTCAGCAATGCTTGATCAATACAAGAAATTCCCCTCAAAACAGCCTCTTCTCGCGCTGCGCCCCTACCGCCAACAGCTAGCTGAATATTGGCTGAATTTGCCAGCGGAAAAATTAGAAACTGCTTACTCGAAAGACATGGGGAAAGCTCATAAATTGCTACTACATAGCGGTCTCAAACATGAAACTTTAACTGACGAAGAACAAAGTTTGGTTCAGGAGTTATCCTCGAAACTTGCTGAAGGAGGGGAAATTGCCGAGAAGATGCAATATCTCCTCGCAGTGATGCTGTACAGCGACGCTTATCAGTTGCCGCTTGAGTATAACAATGCAGCGATTCCCCAGTGGTTTTTTGACGACTTTTTGAAATTTATATTTCAGTCTCCCGGTTATTTTAAACAAAACTGGGAAGTAGAAAGGTACTCTGAATATTTCCAGCAGTTAATCAAGTACGTCGCTGCTAATATCGCCAGTTTTACCGATTCCGAAGTTTGGCGTTATTTGGCGGCTTTTATTGCGAAAAATGTTAGCTTCCAAGCTTTGTATTTGAGCGATATCAATCTGCTCAATATATTGAGTCAGCGAGCTGATATTCTGGAATTTTATTTGAAAAATATCGGCAGTCAAATAGAATGGAATTTTCCTCAGAGAGAACCTGAAAGAACTAAAATCAGAGTGGGGTTTTTGCTTGAGAAAATTAGTGATGAATCCGAGACTCGTGCAGCAATTGCGAGTTTTGAATATTTAGACAGAAGCAAATTTGAAATTATCGTGTACTATTTCCAGGTACAAGACGAGCAACTGGGGAAATATTGCGAAAATTGCGCCGACAAACTGGTGCAACTGTCAGAAGATTTGCCCAATCAAGTCCGAGAAATGCGATCGCACGATTTAGATATTCTGCTAATCTGCACCAATACTACCGACATTTCTCAACCAAGCGCGCTGCTGTGCCTGCACCGACTAGCGCGGGTGCAAATAGCTACGGGTGCATCAACCCCCGCAACCACCGGCGCCCGAAATATTGATTATTTCATTGCCGGAGATTTGACATTGCCCCCAGGTGCAGCAGCAGAGTATCGCGAAAAATTAATTAGTTTAGAAGGTTCGGGAGTTTGTTTAAGCTATACTGTAGGATCAGCACCTGGCCGAGTTGAACCGACTCGCAGGAGTTGGGGAGCCACCGACGAATCTGTAGTGTTCATGTCCGGCGCTCCAGCTTTGACAATTATCCCAGAACTGAGAGAAACTTGGGCAAAAATTATTGCGGCGGTACCAAATTCTATTTTAGTTTTGTATCCCTTTCGTTCGCGCAATGAAAACTATCCGACGGTGCCTTTTTACAACCAAATTCGATCGCTCTTTGCCGAATTTGGGATTGACAAAAAGCGCTTAGTTGTGATTAAAGCGCTGCCATCTCGCGCAGATTGCATAAAATGTCTGGAATTGGCTGATATATATTTAGACTCCTATCCATACAGCAGTGGCTGCTCCTTAGCAGAACCCCTGTTGGCCGGGTTGCCTGTAGTGGTAAGAAAAGGGCAAACAACTCGATCGCGACAATCAGCCGCAGTGATCGAAGAACTACTACTTCCGGAACTGGTAGCAAACAGCGAGAAGTCTTATTTAGAGCTGAGCACAGCACTGGGAACCAACCCAGAACTGCGTCGGCACTACCGGGAGCGAATCCAGCAAAAAATGGGGGCAAACCCCAAATATCTGGACAGTCGCGCTTGCTCGACCCAACTCGAAACACTCTTTGAAAGACTATTCCGAGAGTGAAGGAAGAAGGAAGTTCAGCAACTAAGCAGTGTACGGGATTTAACGGATGGATGTTGAGGGAAGAAGGAAGATGGCAGAAGTAAAGATTTTCCCACTCTCCCACTCTCGCATCCCCCTACCATTGTGAGACCCGTGGGGAACCCCTCGCTAGGCAGAGCGTCAAGAAATAGACAGCAATAGCGCTAGCCCACGGACGGTCTGCTATCATCGGGGAATCGAGGGGTTAGTGGTTGTCGCTCTTTTCCTGCCACAGCTAAATTAAAAGGGGAAGCGCAAGTCAGTTGGAGATAAAAAAATGACAGGACTTTTTCAAATAGGCGATAAATTACTGCAAGCTCAGGATATGCCATCGCTCCTGAAGCGGTACCAGTTGATGCCGCAATTCTTGCGCGGTGTAATAGTAGACCAAGCGATCGCATCCTTTAGTTGCAGCGACGAAGAACGCCAATCCGCCGTGGAGAACTTTCTGGCACAACACCAACTGACAGCCCCGGAAGCCAAAGAAGCTTGGCTGCGCGGCCAAAATATGACGGAAGAAGAACTTCAAGAGATGGCCGTTAGGCCCTTGCTGATCGAAAAATTTAAGCAAGCCACTTGGAGACCTAAAGTAGATAATTATTTTTTAACCCGCAAAGCCAGCCTAGACCACGTAGTCTATTCCCTGGTACGCACCAAAAATCCATCGCTGGCAAACGAACTTTACTTTCGCATCCTCGAAGGCGAACAAACCTTTGCTGAAGTCGCCCGCGACTATTCCGAAGGGCCCGAGTCCAAGTCAGGCGGCTTGTTGGGCCCAGTACCCCTCTCCCAGCCCCACCCGGCAATCAGCAAACTTTTGTCCGTCAGCCAGCCAAATCAACTCTGGACGCCGCGTCCTCTGGCAGAATGGATGGTAATTATTCGACTAGAAAAGTTCATGCCGGCCCAGCTCGATGAATCGATGCGGCTGCACTTGATTAACGAACTATTTGAAAGCTGGCTCGCCGAACAGATAGCGCAAATAGGCCCGCTACAGCCCCTCTCCTCCCTGTCTTCCATATCATGACAATCAAGCAAGTTGGTCAGGGGCCCCCGGATTTATCCGTGGAGACTTGAAAAAGCGTAGCATCCTGACAAAAACCCCCTGGATTCATCTGTGGATTCAATCTAAAATCTAAAATCTAAAATCTAAAATTGGATGACTTCTTCCGCTGTTTCCCTCTCCCAAATTCAGGATTTCCTAGCTCAAACACCTCCCTTTGACCGACTGTCAGAGACGGCTCTGACAGCCTTGGTGGCTAAATGCCAACTCCTTGGCTACCGGACGGGGCAACCCCTGTTTGAACGGGAAAAAATGCCGACTCAGGTGGCAATTATCTATCAAGGCCAGGCCCGGCTGCTGGGGTTTGACCAGCGCTCGCAGCGCCACGTAAGTTTACGCTTGGTGCAGTCGAAGGAAATTCTCGGCTGGGCTGGATTGCTCAGGGGAGTTCCCTGCGAAACCGCGATCGCCTCTACAGATGTGATCGCGATCGTCCTGCCTGCCGAAGAGTTCCTGAGCGTACTGGAAAAACAGCCGACCTTTGGAGAAGCATTTCGCGAACACTGTTCCTTGAGCGAAGTATTTGAACTGTTGAGCCTGGAATTGCAGCGCCAAGCCGACGGCACTTCCAATCTCAAGGAACTCACCCTGCAAGCTTGGCAAGATGCGACAGTTGTCAACGTGCCAAACGGCAACAAAAAAACTCAAGACATCGCCAAAGAGCTAGATGCCGATCGAGTTTGGCTTGTCAGCAGCGGCGTCTTGGGCGACTTTCCCACCGGCAGCCGCTTCTCTGTGGAAAACGCAGCCAAATCCTTAAAAGTAGAAGGCCGCCTCGGCGCCCGCTTGGTAGGGTTCCGGGAACCCCCAGAACCTCAAGAAACAGACCCATTGGGCCCGACAGATATAGTAGACCCAGGGCCCAAGCCGATCGGTGGAAAATTGATCGAGGTTTTACCCGGCCCAGACCGTCCCCCAGAACCCAAAACCGACCCCCAAACAAAGGATGGGGCGAGATACCCAGTTTTCCGCGCCAAAGGGCAGATTGACGCCCCGCTAGCTTGCTTCCAAATGTTGAGCAAGTATTTCGGCCTCAAATTTCGTCGAGATATCATCCGCAAAGTTCTAGAAAATCAGTTAAAAACCGCCGGTTCCATCAGCATCCAAGCCTGCGGGGCGATCGCCCAAAGCATCGGCCTCACGCCTCAATTGGCGCAAGTCCCAGCAGAAGCCATCAACCGCATCAAAGCTCCCGTAATGATTAAATGGCAAGATAGCTTTGCCATTATTTACAGCATCACCGAGCAAGAATTGGTGATGGCCACGCCCGAACAGGGGCTGATGCGGAAGCGGATACCTCAGTTTAAAGAAATCTGGGGCGAACAGGGAGAAGTCCTGCTGCTGCAAGCTCCGCAAGTTGAGCAAAAAGAGCAGTTCAGCTTCTGGTGGTTTGTGCCGGCGCTGATGGAACACAAGACAGTGTTTTTTGAGGTGTTGCTCGCTTCGTTTTTTGTGCAGCTATTCGGTCTGGCCAACCCATTAATCAGCCAAGTAATTATTGATAAAGTCTTAGGTCAGCGCAGCATTGACACCTTGGATATTTTGGGGGCATTTCTGTTAGGTGTTGCTCTGTTTGAAGGACTGCTCAACGGTTTGCGTACCTTTTTGTTTATAGACACCTCAAACCGCATCGATGTCAAATTGAGTGCAGAAATAATCGACCACTTGCTCCGCCTCCCCCAAAATTACTTTGACAATCGGCGCGTCGGAGATTTGGTATACAAATTCAGCATGATGGGCCAGATTCGGGAATTCATGACGAGTACAGCTCTGACAGTGGTTCTCGATGCGGTATTTTCGGTGGTTTACGTCGCCGTGATGCTCTCCTACAGCGTGCAGCTAACGTTTGTATCTTTGGCAGTGGTACCGATACTGGGGCTGATGATTGTTCTAATCAATCCGCTGGTGCTGCGCCTGATCAAACAGAGAAATATGCGTTTTGCTGACTCTCAATCTTATTTAGTGGAAGTAGTCAGCGGGATTCAAACTGTTAAGGCTCAAAATATTGAATTGAAATCCCGTTGGGAGTGGTCGAGCCGCTACGCAAAATACATTACAGCCAGTTTTAAAACAATTATCACGGGGACTACCGCAGGTACGGTTAGTAGCTTTTTAAACCAGGTGGGTAACTTAGCTCAGTTGTGGGTGGGAGCTTATTTGGTACTGGGAAATGAGATTACTTTGGGTCAGTTGATTGCTTTCCGAATTATTTCCGGGAACGTGACTGGTTCGCTGCTGCGTTTTGTGAGCGTCTGGCAGAGTTTCCAAGAAGTCTCGATGTCGATCGATATGCTTAAGGATATCGTCGATAAGCCGACGGAAACCAGCGAAGAAGACCGGAGCAATATCCCGCTGCCGGCAATTCAAGGGCAGGTTACCTATGAGGAAGTTTCCTTCCGATTCCTCGAAAGCGGGCCACTGCAATTGGCTAATGTGAATTTGGAATTTCCCGCTGGCAGTTTTGTGGGAATTGTGGGGGGAAGCGGTTCCGGTAAAAGTACGGCGATGAAGCTGTTGCAGCGTCTTTATCCGCCGCTGTCGGGCCGGATTTTTATTGACGGGTACGACATTTCTAAGGTGGAACTGTACTCGCTCCGCAGCCAACTTGGGGTGGTATTGCAAGATACTTTGCTGTTTAACTGCTCGGTACAGGAAAATATTGCTCTGAGCAATCCCGATGCAAGTACGGATGAGATTGTGCGAGCTGCGAAATTAGCGGTAGCTCACGATTTTATTATGGGCTTGCCTGCTGGCTACAATACGATAGTCGGAGAACGGGGTGCCTCGCTTTCTGGGGGTCAAAGGCAGCGTTTGGCGATCGCCCGGACGATTTTGCAAAACCCGAAACTGCTGATTTTGGACGAAGCTACAAGCGCCCTCGACTACCATTCCGAACGCCAAGTTTGCAATAACTTAGCAGAAGCTTTTGCCGGCCGCACGGTGTTTTTCATTACTCACCGCCTGACTACAATCCAAAACGCCGACATAATTATTATGATGGATCAAGGTTCTGTAGTCGAGCGGGGAACTCATAAAGAATTAATGGCTCTTAAAGGGCGTTACTACTGCCTCTTCCAACAACAAGAGTCATCGAATACCTGATATCTAACAACTCACAACCTATCGCTAACGCTTAACAACTGAGAACTAACAAATGGCAATGAAATCGTTAATACTTTCTGAGCAACCAGTCATTCTCGAAAAACCAGCGATTTGGTCGCACTTGTTTTTGTGGATGATCATGCTGATGACCACTTCTGCTGTAGTGTGGGCTTATTTTGCTAGCGTAGAGCAAGCTGTCCCCGCTGTGGGTCAATTAGAGCTAAAAGATGGTGCTAGAGACATCCAAGCACCTGCTACGGGCGCTGTGGTGAGACTTCACGTTGAAAATGGCGATCGTGTGGAAAAGAACCAGCCTCTGCTCACTTTCAACCCCCTTGCACCCAGTGCCGATTTAACATCGGTTCAGAAAACTAAAGAAGCTCTGGAAAAGGAAAATAAATTTTACGAAGATGTTGTCAACGGCAAAATTCAAGGCGCTGTTCCTTCTAACCTAGAATCAACTATCAAGGACAGACAGAGCCTCACGGCACAAAATCAAGTGCTGCAAGCTTTGATTGACGAACTGTACCTCAATCGGGGAGCCAGCGGAAATTTTGATGCTGCTCAGCAAGGACTTTATGTTAATTATCGATCGGAATTTCTGTCTCGCGTTGCTGCTGCTCAAGGCCAAGTTCAGGAGTTGGAAAAACAACTGAAGCAAGCTCAGGATGCTGAGAAAGCCGCCGGCGATCAAATGACAGTGGCACAGCAACAATTGGGTTTTGCCCAGAACCAATTAAATTATGCTCAGCAGCAGTTAAGTTCTTCGCAAGAGCAAGTAAAATCAGCCCTGGCTCAGAGAGATTTGGCCCAAGAACAGTTAACGAAATCCCAACAAGTATTGAAGTCGAACCAAAACATTCTAGGCAGACTCGCCCCCCTGGTGGAGGAAGGAGCCATTGCTGAACTGCAAAAAGAAAAACAGGAACAAGATGTTTTCAGAGGGCAAAGCGACGTTCTCAAACAGCAAGATCAAATCAAGCAGCGCGAAGGTGAAATCAACTCTCGCAAAGGCGAAATTAACACGCGCCTCGGTGAAATCAATACGCGCCGAGGCGAAATTAACGCGCGTCAAGGTGACATCCAAAAAATTACTGCTGAAATACGGCGCCAGCAAGGAGAGCAAGCACGCATTCAGGAGTCCATCAGCCGCGCCCAAGAACAGTTGAAAAACACCAAGGATTCCTGGGCAAAAGAACTTTACAGTAAAATTGCTGAAAACCAGAAACAAATTGCCAGCAGCGATTCTCAGCTAAGTCGCTTCAAAGTGGAAAACCTGAAAAAGTTGTCCGAGGTGAACGCTCAGCTAGAAAAGGCTCAACAAAACCGCGATACTCAAGTTCTGAAAGCTCCGGTATCTGGCGTTATCTTCGATTTGAAACCTTCTACGAAGGAGAAAGCTAAGTTGGATATGGCGAAAGATCCGATATGCCAATCCATTATTAATTCGGTGGTGAAACCGGGCGAACCGCGCCCAGCACGCTGCGAAGAAGCTTATTACGAAGCGCAGCAAACTGAAAAGCTGCTCAAAGTTTTGGATGACGACAACGGTCTGCAAGCAGTGGTTTACCTGGAAAACAGCAATGTGGCTCTGGTATTGGATGCTTTGAGACAGAAGCGGGCAAAATTGGAACAGTATCACGGCAAGCAATTAGACGGAGAAAAGATTGACTGCGAAATAGGTAAAAGTTGCGTTTGTCCAGAGAAGGAAGTTAACAGAGAGAAACTGGGTTTGACGAAATACCAATGCGTGCCTGTGGAAGTGAATGTAGAAGCTTTCCCGGCGCTGGAGTTTGGTACTGCTGAGGGTGAAGTGATAGAGATTAGCAGCGATGCAGAGCCTCCTACTGAACTGCGGAAATACTACGCTTTCAAAACCAAAATAAAGCTCAAAAATCAGAAGTTTGTTTTGAACAAGGGCAAGGCAAATCAAGTGGAGGTTAACTTGCAGTCGGGAATGTCCGTGAGTTCTAATATCAATATTGGCAAGCGGAGTGTTTTGCAGATGTTTATCAACCGATTTACTGGGAAAATGGATACGTTCAAGACTATTAAGTAGCGAAGAGTTGACTGTTGACGGTTGACTGTTGACGGTTGACTGTTGACGGCTGACTGTTGATTGTCAGTGGAAAAGCTGATGATGTCATGTCCGGTCGAGCGATCGCGATTTTTGTAGGGGCCCGTGAGCCAACAATACCTGCGAATAATTGACAATATCAAAAACCCGCCCCGGCCGGGATATGATGGTTAATCGATCGGACATGATATGACTAGATTTTACAATTCCGATGCTACCGGATTGGATATTAATGAAAAAAATCATATTATTTACTTTATATCTAATTCCTCTCCTCTTATTAATCGGATTTGTATCGAATTTTAGCGTTAACGTTCCCGTTGATGACGAGTGGAGGTTAGCTAGCCTTTTTGAAAAAATAGCTGCGGCAAATGTAACTTTTAACGATTTTTGGGCTTTGCACAGCAATCACCGCATAGTGTTCCCGAAAATAATTATTGCTATTTTGGCTTTTGCTTCCCAATGGAATATTAATTATCCGTTGTGTCTCAGCATAGGTTTGGCTGCGATAACTTTTATCGCTATGTACAAGTTATCCTCGATGCAGGTTAAGAATGCCGGGGATAATTTGTGGCATTTAGCTAATATTTTAACTTGTATTTGGCTTTTCTCTCTAGTTCAGCACGAAAACTGGCTTTGGGGATTTCAATTGGCTTGGTTTTTAGTCAATTTTTGTTTTGTCGCTGCGGTTTATGCGCTGGTTTTACCTCACAAATTATTGCCTAATATAGCGGTTTTTAATCGGATGAAACAGAGATGTTGCACCACGATTAATAAGCTATTTAGGAACGGGCAAGATGCCCGTTCCACAAGAAGATTGAATTTTTGTGGAACGGGCATCTTGCCCGTTCTGGAGAATGATGCAACACCTCAGATCGAACAGAGTAGGGACACGGCACTGTCGTTTCCCTACGATATTCAAATATCGATTGCTGCTTTATTCTGCTTTATTGCCAGTTTTTCCCTCGCGCAAGGCTTGCTTTCTTGGTTGGCTGCGATTCCGGCTGTGGCGGCTTTAGAAGGAAATGCGGCGCAAAAAAGAAAAAGACTTATTGTCTGGATGCTGCTGTTTGCGACAACTTGTGCTGTTTACTCAATTGATTATCATCCTAGCCGGAAAGCAAGTATTATTTCATTGTTGAATAAGCCGTTTGTGGTGATTGATTACTTTTTGAGTTTGTTGGGTTCGCCAATTGTGCGATCGCCTGGAATTTCAGCATTAGTTGGATTGCTAATAGTTGCAAGTTTCTTATTTTTGGTATTCTATTTCTTTGTCATTGGGAACCCTGCGAAGCTATCTCCCGCCCCTGCGATTCCTTCGCCCCAGGCAATGACAGATAGGAATGATATTGCTGAAAGCTATAGCAATCCCAACTCAGTTATGAACGTGGTTCAGGCTGCGACGCTGGACGGGCAAGATGCCCATCCCACAATTCATTTAGGATTACGGCAAGATACTCATTCCAATATTGATTTAGGAGTGCCATATCAGGCTTTACCTTGGCTGTCAATAGGTTTTTTTTCGGTTTTATCGGCTCTGTTTATTACGGCTGGTAGGGCAGAATTTGGGGCGATTCAGGCGATCGAATCGTCGAGATATACGACTAATTCAATTTTGCTATTAATTGCTGTGGTTCAGCTAGGGCAATTGTTTGTTCGAGGTAATTATCAAGAAACAAAAGCAACGTTAAAACGTAATTATAAATTTATTTATCGCGTAGTTGCAGGGCTGTTAATTGCCACAATTATTGTTAACTCTCAACAGGCGATCGCCCAAACTAGATCGGCACTTATTTACAAACAAGGCGCTCAAGATTGTTTGCAGTTAATTAACTATCTGGAACCCTCGGATTTTTTCCAAAATTCGCCGGAAAGCTGTTTGAGGGTGCTGAGCAAAAAAACTTGGCTGGTGAGAGAAGGCGCTGCAATTATCGACAAAATAGGTTGGAGAAAGTTCGCGAAAAATGTAGAGTTTATTTCTAATACGGAGAAAGTTTACGGTTATTTAGACAAACCTCAAACTAGCGAGAAATCCTTGACTGTTAAGCAAAATGATGCTGTCAAGGCTGCGGGTTGGGCGGTTTGGCCAGAAAAATTGCAACAGCCGAATATTCTACTGCTATCTGTCGGCGATAAACAATCTTTTTTTGCTAACGCTTATGTAAATTTGGACAGTCCCGACATCGCTAAGAGTTTAAAATCTGAGTTATACAATAATGCAAGGTGGGCTGTTGATTTGTCGGATAATAATTTGCCGATCGCCCAAACGGAAATTAAAGCTTGGGTGTATAATCCTGTTGACAACCAGTTTGTCCAGTTGCGCGGAGGATGAGGAGTGAAAATTTCTGTGATTATACCAGCCCACAATGAGGAGGGCTGTTTGTACGGTACTGTGCGGGCGATCGCCCAGACGCTCGATTTAGAAGGCATTCCGCACGAAATTTTGATTGTGAATGACAATAGTGTCGATCGAACAATTGATATTTGCCAGGAGTTGTCAGAGACTTTTCCCACAGTGAGATACATCAACAATCAACCTCCCAACGGTTTCGGATTTGCTGTGCGCCGGGGATTGACGGAATTTGACGGAGATGCTGCAGCAATTGTGATGGCGGATGCTTCCGACGATCCGATGGATTTGGTAGCAGGATACCGCAAGTTGCAAGAAGGATATGATTGCGTTTTCGGTTCCCGCTTTATCAAAGGTGGCTTGATAGTTGATTATCCAATTCACAAGTTAGCAATTAACCGCTTAGCAAACTGGTTTGTCAAAAGTATTTTCGGCTTGCGGTACAGCGATGTCACCAATGCTTTTAAAATTTACCGCCGAGAAGTAATTGAAGGCGTACAACCGATTTTGAGCCATCATTTTAATTTGACAGTGGAACTGCCTTTAAAAGCAATTGTTCGTGGTTTTTCCTATAAGGTAATTCCTTTGAGGTGGTACAATCGGACTGCTGGGATTTCTAAGCTGAAAATCAAAGAGATGGGCAGTAGGTATTTGTTTATTGTCTTGTACGTTTGGCTGGAAAAACATCTCTCTCGCGGCGACTACCACCGGACTAGAAAGATGAATGAATTGAAATTAGATTTATTGCCAAATTCAAGGAGTGAAGTTTTGACGGCGAAGGAATGATGACTAATGATTTTGGTACCGCAGCTATTGATACTTTGATGCAGATCGGAGATAATCAGTGCGATCGGTTAATCGTCATCCTACCTGGCATATTCTCGCGAGATGGAAAAATTCATGGCAACTTTGCGCTCTTCTCGCGGATTGCGTACAAAATCGAGTTTCCCGATTATAATGGTGAAGGGGATAAAAAGTAGGATAGTCAGCGATAATTTGACGAGAGAGGCGATGGGGAAGTTTGGGTTATAAAATATACCAAATTGGGAGGATTGAGTCATGGTTTTTACAGCCCAAGAAATGGCAAGATTGATGCCAGATGCCAGTCAATTAGAAAGTGACGAACCGGAAATGGAAAGTTCCCTACATTATATTCAACTAGCATTATTAGTTGCCTGTTTGGAATGGCAATGGCGCGAGCGCCACGACTTTTTTATTGGAGCAAACCTGACGGTTTACTACAGCCAGCAACAATTGCGGAATCGGGATTTTCGCGGTCCGGATTTTTTTCTGATCGCAAACACAGAAAAACGTCCGCGTCGTTCCTGGGTAGTTTGGGAAGAAGAGGGGAGATATCCCGATCTAATTATAGAATTGCTATCTAGTTCTACGGCAAGAGTCGATCGCAACGAAAAAAAGATATTATATCAGAATCGGTTTAGAACTCCCGAATACTTTTGGTTCGATCCTGAAGATTTAGATTTTAGCGGTTTTCGTTTAATCGGTCAAGAATATCAACCTATCATTGCCAATGAATTTGGTAGATTGTGGAGTGAGGTACTAGAATTATATCTGGGAATTCACGATGGGAAATTGCGTTATTTTACCCCAGATGGTGAGTTAGTTGCTACACCAGAGGAAGCTGCACTGCAAGCACAGGAGCGGGCCAATCGATTAGCGAATCAGTTGCGGGCTTTGGGCATTGAACCAGAATAGTTGAAGACTTACGCATTTCCGACCAAAGAAACCGGGTTTTTTATCTAATCTGCGGATTGCAGCGAAGGATTTTCGCAAAAAACCCGGTTTCTGGTCATCCGTGCGTCAGTCCTATAGTTGTCAAAATTCATTAAAAAGATGATTCGGTTTTAATGCGAGGTATACCTCAACACCCATTGTTCAATAATTTAACAGCAGTAATTAATCCTCTAAGAAAGTTGAGTCAATGCCTGAGAGAATTTTAATTGTGGGTGGTGCGGGTTTCATCGGCAGTTGTTTGGCAATTGGCCTGAAGAAACTGCACCCGGAATGGCAAATAATTTGTTTAGATAACCTGCGTCGCCGGGGTTCAGAATTGAATCTGCCTCGGCTTAAAAGTTGCGGTATTCAGTTTGTTTATGGGGATATTCGCACCGCGGCAGATTTAGATCCAGTTGCACTGAATGCTGACTGCATTATAGATTGTGCTGCGGAGCCTTCTGTGCTGGCTGGTTTTAGTTCGCCTCAGTACGTTTTGCAGACGAATTTACTGGGCACTGTAAATGTTTTGGAGTTGGCGAGACAAACGGGTGCGAGTTTGTTGTTTTTGTCTACGAGTCGGGTTTATCCGATCGCCAGTGTCAAATCTGTTAAGCTGTTAGAGTTGCCGAATAGATTTGCGATCGCCCCTGAGCAAACTTTACCCGGTATATCTGAGTTGGGCATATCAGAAGACTTCCCATTAAAAGGACACCGTTCGCTTTACGGAGCAACTAAATTAGCTTCGGAATTGCTGATTGAGGAATACAGGGAAGCATACAATGTGCCGACAATTATTAACCGCTGCGGGTTAATTACTGGTGCTTGGCAAATGGGTAAAGTAGATCAGGGAGTTTGCGGTTTGTGGGTGGCTGCTCACTATTTTCAAAAGTCCCTGAGTTATATCGGTTTTGGCGGCAGTGGGAAGCAAGTTAGGGATTTGCTGCACGTTGAAGATTTGTTGATGTTAGTTAATTCTCAGTTAGAAAATTTTCCTGAATTTGATGGCGAAGTTTTTAATGTAGGCGGTGGTTTTAGCAACAGTCTTTCTTTAGTTGAGACAACAGATTTGTGCCAAAAGATTACGGGGAAATCGATTTCAATTAATCCTGTTTTGGAGGAACGCGCGGGGGATATTCCGATTTTTATTACGGATTCTTCTAGGGTGATGGAGAAAACAGGATGGCGGCCTGTTATTGGGCCGGAAGCCGCTTTGCAGGATATTTATAATTGGATTGCTGCTAATGAGGTGGTTTTAAGTTCGATTTTGTAGGGAGTTTTTTAATGGCAGATTGCAAATAGTAGGGTGCGTCGCTATGGGAAATTTCGTCACTATTTGAGTGACTAGAACCGACGCACCCTACGGCGAAATTTCATCTCCGTCTAAAATTCCCACCATTATTTTCATTAAATCCTCTAAATCGTCAGGCACTTTAAACAAATTGATATCTTGAAAAATAGTGTGCTGATTTCGGTCTAACTTGCCAAATCGCCAGACATCTCCCATTGTCACCGCACCGTAAAAGATATTTTGCTCTTCAACGTGAGACATCGCAATCAATTCTACAGCTAGTTGGGTAAATCCTCTAGTCATATCGTCGTTCTTTGCTTCAATGACTAGCAATTCTCGCTCGGATTTTAGGAAATAATCTAAATTTCCCTTTAACCAGCTATTAACGTTGAGAGTATACTCAAATCGCAGTTGACATTGGCAGTATCGAACGATGTCCAGCAAAACTGGCGATACTAATGATTCTCTTCTAGCTGTTTCGCTGCTGAGACTGACATAAAATAAAGTTTCTTTAATTCTTTGTTTGAGAAAAGCTATTTCTGCCAGTTCCCTAGAGGTATGCGGCAAAGACAGCTCAGTTTTGATCGGCGAGTAATCAAATTCTGCTAAAATTTGCTCCGTTTCGTAAGGTAACTCAAAGTATGAACGAAATGTATATTCTCGACCTTCCTGTAAGATTTTTTGCTTGGTCATACTGTTTGAAATCGCAATGTGTTTATTTGTCAATAATAGCAAATATAAATCATTTATACAGATTTGTAGGGGTAGTGCTCCCGTGCCTACCCTCTATCGATTATCCCCAAACTTCTGTCAAATCTAAGACAAACCCCGGCAACACATCTTCACCGGACAAACTAATAGGATTTTCCAAGACTTCTACATCTTGATTTTGCCTGTAAATTTCCACCTTTCTGTTTTTTCTATCTATCAACCAACCTAAACGAGCGCCATTGTTCATATACTCTTTCATCTTGGCTCGCAGCGGTTCCATGTTGTCAGTTTTAGAACGAAGTTCTACCACAAAATCAGGACACAAGGGAATAAAACTTTCTTTTTGTTTTGGGGTGAGCCCATCCCACCTTTCTTGACGCACCCAAGCTGCATCGGGAGAGCGATCTGCTCCATTGGGCAGGTGAAAACCAGTAGAAGAGTTAAATGCTTTACCGAGTCTAGTCCGCCGATTCCACAGCCAGAGTTGCCCTTCTATATCCAGATTCCGATATCCTGTTTCGCCTCCGGTTGGTGGGTTCACGATTAATTCTCCTGTTGCTGTGCGTTCTAATTGTAACTCCCGATTGGCGATCGCCAATTCAACGAACTGTTCGTGGGTAACGGTGAGTGTTAGTGTTAGTGGAATATTGACGGGAAGGGCAGCGGATGATTGAGTTTGTGTCATCATTTTTGTCCTCAAAGTGATGCTTTAATGGCAGATTCATCCTAATTGGGCTAAGCCCGAAATGCGGGATACTTTGTAACTTTTATGATAACACTTAAAAGTGCCATCTACAAAGTGCGATCGCCCTTTTGTCCACCAAAGCTCGATCGCATCTGGTATCATAGAAAAAAAGTTCCCCGCCCAGACGCAAAAACATGATAACTTCTACAGTTGTTGCCCAATCGAAAATCTACTCTCTAGAAGCATGGATGGAAAGTCCACCGGATCTGCAAGAGTGGGTTGATGGCGAATTATTGGAGAAAAATGGCATGACTCTCAAGCATAGCAGAGTGCAAGGAAATCTTTACTTTTATTGGAGAACGTACAAAGACTCTAGCGGACAAGGAGGGGAGGTTTATACTGATGTTCCCTGCCGCACAAACAACCAGGGGCGCTATCCTGATGTTGCCTACCTTCCCCCGGAATTAGCAGCACAATTTGGCAATCTCAAAGTGCTGCCGCAAAGTTTTCCTTTATGTGCTGAAATTGTTTCACCAACAGATTTGGCGGAAGATGTAATTGCTAAAGCTACAGAATATTTAGAATCGGGAAGTGAGGAAGTTTGGCTGGTATATCCTGAAAACCAATGGATTATTGTAGTAACAAAACAAACCAGAAGCATCTTTATTGCTGGGGAATTTGTTACCACTCAAATTGTTTTACCGGGTTTTAGTATTCCAGTAGATGAGTTATTAAAATGAGCGCTTTCCCTACATTCTCATTTTCAGCCTCCGACGGCAAGTGTCGATATTGAGGAAGATACTCAATTGTTTGGTTTCGATGCTTTAACAAACATTTGCCCTCCCAAAAAACGCCACAAAAAAGGCAATTTTAAGTAAATTTTTAACAGCAAGGGCGAGGCCGGTCTGCCTTTGGTCGAAAAGGGTAAAAATCTCGGTACAATCAGGTCAATTTCAAACCCGACAGTTTGTAAAAGCTCTTGTAGCGATAAATGCGTTATCGGTAATTGATGGTCGATAAAATCGTAGTATTCCTTGTAGGAATATTTGAAATTAGGCTGAATTACCAACAGAGAACCGCTAGGCTTGAGGGCCTCGAAGCAAAAGGAGATAATTTCTACAATTTCCTCTTTGTTGCGGAGGTGTTCAAAAAAATTTGAGATAAAAATACTATCGAACTGTTCGGTAAAAGATGTGTAATCTTCCAAATTTAACACATCAATATTAAGCACATTTACATCAGCATTAGCAAATAACTTTGAATCGGGATTAAGATCAATTAAATATTTTTTTTTAGCCCGAATTTGATTGATAAACTCGCAGTAACCGCCGCCAATATCTAAAACTGCTGATTCGGGAGGAACATAATTTTGTAAAAATTCGTCAATTAAAACTTTCCAGAGTGCCACCTTGGCTTGCAGTTGTCGGGAATCAAATCGATTGGCATACAACTTTTTGAGATATGTGTCAGTTTTCATAGTAAAATAGCCTAGACTGAGTATGAGTTTATCACGCGATACAGCAAACTATGAATGTTATATCTACTGAAATACCGGAAGTTCTGATCATTGAGCCGAAAATTTTCGGAGACGATCGCGGTTTCTTTTTTGAGAGTTTCAATCACAAAGCTTTTGTAGAAAAAACAGGCGTGACGGCCGAATTTGTGCAAGACAATCATTCCAAATCTTCTAAAAATGTGCTGCGCGGTTTGCACTACCAACTGCAGCAGCCTCAAGGCAAATTGCTGCGGGTAGTTGCGGGCGAAATATTTGATGTAGCGGTGGATATTAGAAAAAGTTCGCCGAATTTTGGAAAGTGGGTTGGGTGTTTGCTGAGTTCAGAAAATAAACGGCAATTTTGGGTGCCGGCGGGATTTGCTCACGGTTTTTTAGTGGTTTCGCAGACTGCTGAAGTTTTGTACAAAACTACAGATTATTATGCACCGGCACACGAGCGGTGTATCCTGTGGAATGACCCGGATTTGGCGATCGACTGGCCGCTAGATGGTGCCCAACCAATCTTATCAGCTAAAGACCAAGCTGGACAAACGTTGAAAACAGCTCAAGTGTTTTGATTATGAAAATTTTACTCGCAGGTGGCAGCGGACAGCTAGCTCAAGAATTGCAGCCAATTTTATTATCTTCGGGAGAGGTAATTGCGGTCGATCGCACTCGCCTCGACTTATCCCAACCGGAAAGCATCCGTCAAGCAATGGCTGAAATTCAACCGAATTTAGTCGTCAATGGGGGTGCTTACACTGCGGTAGACAAAGCAGAAAGCGAACCGGAATTAGCAAACGCCATCAACGGTATTGCACCCGGAATTCTCGCCGAAGAATGCGAAAAACTGGGAGCAAGTTTGATTCACTTTTCTACTGATTATGTATTTGACGGCAGCCACGGTTCTGCTTATCAGGAAACAGATTCTACCAACCCGCTGGGAACTTATGGGAAGTCGAAATTAGCAGGCGAGGAAGCAATTCGGCAAGCGGGAAACCGACATATTATTATTAGAACCGCGTGGGTTTACGGCAACGGTGGCAAAGGTAATTTTGTCAAAACCATGTTGAGGTTGGGAAAGGAAAGGGAAGAAATTAGAGTAGTAGCAGATCAGATCGGCAGTCCTACTTGGACGGGGGATTTAAGTGCGGCGACTTCGCAAATTATTCCTCTGCTTGGGCCAGAAAGTTTTGGGACTTATCAGTACACTAACAGCGGTGTTTGTAGTTGGTACGATTTTGCGATCGCCATTTTTGAGGAAGCCGCACAACTCGGCTTTCCTCTAAAAGTTCAGCGCGTAATTCCCATCACCACCTCCGAATATCCGACACCCGCAAAACGTCCCGCTTTTTCTGTCCTCTCTACAGTAAAAATATCAGCACTTCTAGGCACGTATCCTCCCCACTGGCGGCAAGGGCTCAGACAAATGCTGGCAAGAGAAGTGAAATAAAAAATTGAGGAAAACTCAAAACGCTAGGGCGGGTTTTGTTCAGAAATCATCTGTTATAAGCTGTCCCGCATCTAAGTTGTATTTTTCGGGCGGGCGGGACGCCCACCCCACAAGAATTTCATCAAACTTGACTGTAAAATTTAGATGTGCCTGGGCTTATGCAAAGTTTCTCACCTAAACTCGCCCCTACCAATTAATAAAAATCTCCCCATGTCTGAATCCATGAAAGTCAAGCAACAATATATTTTAATTGCCGCATCAATTCTCGGAATTCTAATACCAGCGTCATATATTTTGTACTTGATATCGCAAGCGGGAGACTTGTCTAATTTTGATTATTGGTGGATGACATGGAATTTTTATTCAGTAGACGGTTTTTCCACAAATCTTTTTAATTGGATATTTCGGGCGAACGAGCATTTTGTCTTGATTCCGGCAATTATTTATGGCTTGAATATAGCTGTCACCCAAGGTTCAAATATTGGTTTGTGTTTAGTTGCCTGGTTCTTGGCTTGGATTCAGTGCCACGTATTAATTGCTCTGCTTCCATTAAATTTGAGGCGTTTTCCGCTGCAATTTATCTCGCTAGTCCTTTGCATTTCTATTTTTAATTTTACTCCGGCGGCGGCTCACAATTGGATGCGGGGATTCAGCGGCGTTCACTGGATAATTGCTAATTTATTTGTGATTTGTTCGATATTTTGTTTGCAATCCTATGCGACTTTTTTGGGTACACCGGGGGCGGGCACGGGGACACCGCCCCTACGGAATGGTTGGGTAATTTGCAGCATTATTTTTGGCGTTTTAGGCTGTATTAGTTACAGCACTCCTTTAGCTTTGTGGCCGATATTGTGTGCTGCTGCTGTTGTGCTGCGGTTTCCTCTGCGAATAACTTATTTGTATTTCATTGCTTCGATTGCGGTGATTGGTATTTATTTTTTAACTTATAAAACTCCATCTCATCACCCTTCTTTAACGAAAATTAACCCGCTCAAAACTCTCGAATATATTCCCACTTATCTCGGCGGTATTTTTAGCGAAAATATAATTGTTGCTTCAATTATTGGTATAATTGGTTTGATTGCAGCGACGGGTTTTGTGGGTTATTGGCTATTTGTAAAAAAGGTCGCTCGCCCGGATTGGCTGCCTTGGCTATCAATCCAACTTTACACGCTGCAAACGGCGTTAATGGCTGCGGTTAGTCGATCGGGATTTGGCGTCGAACAAGCCACCGCTTCCCGCTACGCCACACTCCCAGCTTTGTTTTGGATGAGCACAATTGTGCTGACAGTATTGTGGGTGCGCGAGTTGCAGCCAACACCAAGAATCCAAGGGCGTTGGCTGACACCGCTGTTTGCAGTCGCCACAGTCGCGATTATTTTAATGTACGGGGTGGGAGGCGAAACTGCAATGGCGATCGCCCGCAGAGCAACCTATCAACCGTTAGTAGCATTATCACTGCAATTAGGCATCACCGACGTAACGCTAATTAAAGACCGCGTAGGCAACAAACCCGCCGCTTTTGTCGGCTTAATCGACGCCTTAAAAACTAACAACTTAGTGCCATTTAACCGAGACATCAAAAAACACAATTTTTGTGCAGCATTAGACACAAAAATAGACCCAAATTTACTGTCAGCGCCCAAAGACGGAGTACCCGGATATTTTGATACAGTAACTAAACTTGCACCCGCCGCCTCCAGAGTAATTGGCTGGGTAGGAGACCCCGAAAACAATGTAAAATGTATTGCCATTCTCAACCAAGAAAATGTCGTTCGAGGTTTCGCCATGTCAGGATTTCCACGGCCAGATTTAGTTAAATTATTTGGCCCTTCCTACGAATTCGCAGCTTGGAGAGGATACATTCAAACATCACCAACAGATAAATTATTGACAGCCTATGCCTCCTTTAAAAACCGCAAAGGTTGGATAGCCTTGCGAAACTCCCAAGTTATCAATAAAAACTAAAAAACCTCTCTTTCTCCTCCTCTGCGCCCTCTGCGCCCTCTGCGGTTAATAAAAAAATCTCATTGACAACACAAATGAAATAGAATAGCCCTATGCCAAAACATCTCAGCTTCGTAATCCCAGTTCACAACGAAGAAGCCACCATAAAATTGCTGTTTGACAAAATCCAAATTGTCATGTTCCAAACAGCAATTGACAGTTACGAAGTCATTTTCATAGATGACGGTAGCCGCGATTATTCCTGGCAAGAAATCACCGATTTAGCCAACAAACATCCCAAACTAATTAAAGCGATTAAAATGCGCCGCAACTTTGGCAAATCCGCCGCGCTTTCAGCAGGATTTCGCAATGCAGCAGGGATAATTATCTTTACTCTCGATGCTGACCTTCAGGATGACCCCGCTGAAATTCCCAAATTCTTACATCATTTAGAATCGGGATTTGATTTAGTTTCCGGTTGGCGAAAACAACGGAACGACCCGCTTTCTAAAACTTTACCTTCCAAGCTGTTTAATGCCGTTGCGTGTTTGCTGACTGGGGTGCAAATGCACGATATGAATTGCGGTTTTAAAGCGTATCGTAGGGAAGTTTTGCAGTCGATTAAATTGTACGGAGAATTGCACCGCTACATTCCAGCTTTAGCAAACAATTTAGGGTTTAAAATTGGCGAAGTAGTTGTGGAACATCATCCGCGAAAGCACGGAAAATCAAATTACGGCTGGGAACGTTATGCGCGGGGATTTATTGATTTGTTGACGGTGTTAGCCACGACGCAGTATTTGCACAAACCGGGTCATTTGTTTGGGGGTTTGGGATTGTGTTTTGGCTTGGTTGGAACTGTTTCGCTGAGTTATTTGATAGTTATTTGGTTTCTGAACTTGGCGGGGATGAATTTTGGGCCGATCGGGAATCGACCTTTGTTATTTTTTGGGATTTTGTGTACAATTCTGTCGGTGCAGTTGATTTCTTTGGGGATTTTGGCTGAGTTGATGGCGCGGAATGTGGATGCTGATTATGTGGATAAGCAAATTAGCGAAATTATTGATGATTCGGGTTTTGATGTTTAACCACATATCTGATTCGGCGGTTGAAACCGCTTCTATACAAACAAAGTCTGCCTTCGCAGACTGAATAAATATCTCATGTTTTGAAGAAGAGTATTATCTAATTTTAAACAGTATCCATTTGCCTTCTCGATCTACTATTTCTCCGTCAATATTTGGATGCCAATCGCTGCGAGTCAGGATATAATCGGCATGATAGTTTTTGGCTACTTTGACTAAATCCGCACTGCTGCGGCGGATGAAAAAGTCATTTCCTCCCCAAATCATTTGCGGGTTTAAGGGGACTCCTAAAACGGTTTCCATGCGATTTTGCCATTCTTTGATGCCTTTTTCGGTAAAGGGAAAGTTCTTGAAGTTGACGACAATCGCTCTTTCGGAGAAAAACTGGAAGCTGGTAACTGAAGGTGGAATTAATACGAGTGAATCGCGGCTGCTAATTTGCGAAAATCGCACCGCTAATTTGCTTAAGTCGTCTCTGGGAACGGTATTGATATTAACTCTTGTTTGAAATACATTTAATATAGGTTTGGGGAGAATTCCTGCTATTCCCAAAACTAAGGTGGCGGTAGTTATTAAGGCTAATGTGTGAGTTAGAGTTTGTTTGATAGATGTAGCTAGGGATGTTTTTTCTAAAATGAATGGGAAGGCGAGGATTGAGAAAAAGATTGGGATGCTAATTATTCGATCGCCCATTATTTCCCATGAATCAGTCACCGGATATATCAAGCTGAAAATTACCGTTACTATTGCTAAAATCCACAACAATATATTATATCGTTTGGAAAATACATGATTTTTTGTGTGCCCAACTGATAATCCTAAAAAAATGACACCCCTAAATGGCAAAGTTAGTACAGCTAACAGCAACAAGCTAACAGGTATTTGTTTTTCTCTGTAAAGTTGCTCTACCGTCAAAGCTACAGCAATAAATATAATTATTTGAGCAAAAGGTACAGTTCTAGCTAACTGTAGTTTGGCGATAAAAGCCAGCGGGTAAAATTCTACAAAAACGTAATTTAGAAACAGTGCAAAAATTGATGTGCCAACAATTACATAAAAGTTAAGTTTGTCTTCTTTTGGCAATAAATCGGAATTTTTGATGCACAGCAAGCCACCAATTATGAAACATATAAAGTTAAACCAACTCCAAAAATTCCAATTTGACGGCAGGATGTGGTGGGGGTTGCGGACTTTCGCGTGAATGTAGACAAACTCGGCGTTGCCGATAGTGTGAGTGCTGGTAGTACCTGTTAATAACATCGGTACGTAAACGATACTGGCCATTGCTGCTAAAAGTGCGATCGCCAAAATCAATGTTTTGAACTTCCGCTGTTTTACAGATTGAATTACCAAAACGGGAACCATCATCAATCCCGGCAACAAGCCAACTAAAAATTGCAGCAAACAACCCAGCCCAAAAAAGAAATATCCTGTCAGCCATTTTTGGCGCAAACTAAAGTAAATTCCCCAGATTGCGAAACCCATTGCGAAGGTACTGGGTACTGATTTGGTGGAAAATATCAGCGTGTTACCAACATCTGTAAATGAAGCGGCTATACATAAAAAAGCCATCGCTGCAGCAGGCAGTTTAGAATTAGTATAGATATTGATAATTGCGTAACAAGCTACGATAAATGAACCAAAGGCTAGGAATTGATAAATAAAGTGCGCTAGGGGAATGCTGGTTCCTAAGTTGGCGAGCAAATAAATGATATAATAATAGTAATATCTCGGATTAAATTTAACCATTTCCTGAACGTAATAATCATTTTTGTAGAGTTCAGGATTTAACATAAATTGAATTGGTGGCACTTCGGGGAAATTGCCTCCAATGGGGAAAATATAGCCCGTGGCCATCAGGGAGCCGATGATGACAAAAGTATAGAGAGATAGATTAAAATACCAGTGGGATTTTTGATGTTTTTGCATTGACGGTTCAACTTACCTACTGACAGCCAAATTGTTAATCTCTAGTTGGCATTGGTTTGATAAATCCTGTTTGCTGCTACTCAATACCTCAAGCAGCAGATAAATGGGATGTTTGCCCTCAACTAATAGATTTAAGCCGATCGCACTTTTTTGACTATAAGCCATCTCTGCTGAGTCTACTAATTTACCTTGCTTGTCCCACAAAGTCAAGCGCAGGGCAACTCCCGGACATTGTTTGTTAGGTAAATTGAGTTGGCCGGTAACTTTCGCTTTGTCTGAGATGGAACCTAAATACAGGAAAGATGTATCGAGTTTCTGGCTGTTTTTAATTGGATGAGTTACAATTTTATATAGGTTATCCGATTCTTGACTGACTGAATAATTGGCACTTGTGTAGATTGATTGATGCAAACTAATCCAATCTAACTGCGTGCCTGGTCGATCGACTATTTGCCGCTGCATTGCATCCAGAGTCCTAACTGCCGTTGCTGTATCAGTCGGCCGCATCCTCCGGTAAACGCTGAGTGTCACGCCGTTTTCTAGCTTAAACTGTTCCGGTAGCAATTGGAAATCGCGGGCAATTTCCCAGTTTTGAGTAAAGGCATCGTACACAACTTTAACAACATCTTGTTCGTGCGATCGCAAAACTTGTTCGTCAGTCGGTAACACCTGCTGAAAAGGTACAGCAACCACCGCATATTGTGACTGCAACAACTCCGGTAGCGGGTAAGTATCGCGCGAGTCAATTTGCGGCCTCCCGATTGTATTTAACTTCCACCAACCCTCCGGCGGGTTTAGTTTGCGGTTAGCTTGTCTGAGTATGTTAGCATTGAAATTGTTAGAAGCACCGGCAATATAAATCGGTTCTTCGTTGGGTGCTAATTTTCGCAGAAACTCTACTAATTTTACAACTTCGTCGTAGTCCGATCGCACTAACGGCGGAAAATTACCCACAAACAGTCTTGGCAAATCAATTTTGAGAGGAATTAACCCGACTGCGGCATTTACAACCAGGTACAAACCCGCCGCGCCCAGCATGAAATACCGAATTTTTCCCTTGAGTGTCAGCCAAGTTGTCCAGAAAAATGTGGATAGTCCTAAAAGTGCGATCGGTGTAAGATGAATTGTATAGTGCAAGTAGCCGTAACGCAAAACTAACAGCCATTCAATCAGCGACAAAACCCCAAACAACGAAACAAAAATAGTCGCCGCCGGAACCAGGATTCGGGTGATAATTCCCGCCGAAAAACCAATCAGTACCAGCAGCCAAGTTCCCAAACCGTAAAAATCCGCATAACGAGTTAAAATATCATTTACAGGCAAACTCCAAGCGAAATACAAATTGCGGTAGTCAACCGTCAGAGCACTGCGAGTAAAATCGCCCGCTACCAACATTAAAATAGTCAAGCTAGTTGCAGCTATCAAGCCCAATTTGATGGCGGATTTAAACAAATTTTTCCAACCTTTGTTTTGAATACTTTGAAATAGCAATCCTAAATGACTTGTGGGATGGGTTTCTAGCCCGTCCCGGCTAAAAGCCTGAACCATTTTGATAACTGCCTGGGGATTGCTATACTGTATAATAAACTCGATGAAAGCCTGTAAAGCCGCTGCACCAAAAAATGCGATCGCACTATAAGCAAAATGGCGGCGCAACAGAATGGCCGCCGCCAGCAAAAACCCAATTAATGGGATTTTCCACCAAGATTTCAGCTTAACATCCTGCAAATAAACCAAAATTGCCAAGGCTACAAACACACAGCCACCAGTATCCAGATATCCCCGCAGAGTCGGTATCCAACTCATCGGAATCAATAAACTCAGCAGCACCGTTGACCAAAACACCCGGCGGGGATAAACTGGAATTAGCTTGGCAGAAATTGCCCCCAGCAACAGGCGAAACGGCAGCACATAAATCAGGGATACGCTGAGAATGTAACTCACCCGAGACTCGCCAAATAAGAGAATAAACGGCACTAACGGCAAAGAGATTAAGAGGTTTTTTTCCTTAGATAGCGATTCTATAACTCCGCGCCATGCTTTATCTGGCGAGTCTCGAAATAAATTTGCCGTGTTGACTGTAGCGGTATTGTATCCCGCGTAATCCCACCAATAAAAAGTATGTTCGCTAGATACATAGATTGATGTTACTGCAACTGTGACTAGAACAAGCAAAAACAGGAAAAACCCATCAATTATAAATTTTCGAGGCAATTTAAAAGAAACAAAATCAAATAATCCCATCAGTCTAGCAACCCTAAGTAACTCCTAAACTTCCTCTTTATCTCTGCCTTCGCGCCCTTTGCGCCTTCGCGGTTCGTTAACTTACTTTAAAACAGTACGTTGCAAAAAATCCTCCAACTTTTCTGCATATTGCCGATTCGCGATCGCGCTTGGATGAATGTCATGAGGTAAATTATTATTGGCAGGTATTTTCAAATCAACCGAAATATCCGCCGTAGCAATTCCCTCCTGACTTAACTCCCCCAACATCTTAGCAGAACCCGCATTAATTCCCGCAACAACTAACTTAACACTGTTAGCCTCAGCCACACGGTTAAACTCTTGAATAATTGCCTTAGAAAGGTCACGGATTCTATACAAGCCCTCTTCAAATTGATTGTAATTAACCTCCAAAAAAAGGCTGAATGCAGAAACCCGCATCAGCGGGAACTCGCGATATTCAAGTTTTGCCATGCTGTAGGTAAAACTATTTTCTCCATTCAGCCTCGCATCGGGCTGAAATAGAATACCGAGTTTATTCCAAGCAGCCATTTGCTTTCTTCTCGCCCTTAACAAAGTATTGCGACGGTCATGAAATCCCGCATAAGCAATCACCGCAATTTTGGGTTTATTTCCTTGTTTGAGTGCTTCTTTAAATTGAATCAACGAGTGCAGCGTGCCGTAGCCGTTAACGCCAAAATTCACTATTTCATATTTGGGTAATTTCTCTTGCAACAACCAAGCATAAGTTTCGCTATCATTCAATGACCAACCGTAGGTAAAAGAACAGCCAAATATCCAAATTTCCGGCTTTTTTGAGGATAAATTGTAAGTAGTGAGGGGATGTGTGATTCTTAAACTATTATTGAGATGAGTTGTATTAAATGAGTAATTGCCGTTAAGTATCACCTTGAATTTTCCCGGCAAATGTTTGTAGCCGAGTTCCGAGTCTTTAGTGAAAAAGTTACCTTTTGGTTCGACCGCAACATCAATATTTTCTATTTGCCAGGGTTTGTATCCCGCAACTCGCAAGACAATTTCAGCCGTAGTGGTAGAGAGAAATATTGGAAAAATTATATATGTTATTAATATGAAAATAGAGGTTTTAATAAATTTTTTTTTCATAATTTATCGTAGGGGCGGGTTTCACCAACCATATCGGCGTAAGACCAACAATATAATAAACTCGCCCCCGCCCAACGAATAATCGGAATCTACTTTTTTTTGGATGATGTCGAACATCAGGTTAATCTAGATTATCGGTTGTGTGGGGGCGGGTTTATCTAAATTGTTTGTGAACCTCAAATATTGTTTGTAAAACCCGCCCCTACAGGCAATTGTAGGGGCGGGTTTCACCAACCATATCGGCGTAAGACCAACAATATAATAAACCCGCCCCCGCCCAACGAATAATCGGAATCTACTTTTTTTTGGATGATCTCGAACATCAGGTTAATCTAGATTATTGGCTGTGTGGGGGCGGGTTTATCTAAATTGTTTGTGAACCTCAAATATTGTTTGTAAAACCCGCCCCTACAGGCAATTGTAGGGGCGGGTTTCACCAACCATATCGGCGTAAGACCAACAATATAATAAACCCGCCCCCGCCCAACGAATAATCGGAATCTACTTTTTTTTGGATGATGTCGAACATCAGGTTAATCTAGATTATTGGCTGTGTGGGGGCGGGTTTATCTAAATTGTTTGTGAACCTCAAATATTGTTTGTAAAACCCGCCCCTACAGGCAATTGTAGGGGCGGGTTTCACCAACCATATCGGCGTAAGACCAACAATATAATAAACCCGCCCCCGCCCAACGAATAATCGGAATCTACTTTTTTTTGGATGATCTCGAACATCAGGTTAATCTAGATTATTGGCTGTGTGGGGGCGGGTTTATCTAAATTGTTTGTGAACCTCAAATATTGTTTGTAAAACCCGCCCCTACAGGCAATTGTAGGGGCGGATTTCACCAACTATCTATGTCTAAAACAAACAATCTCGTAAATCCGCCCCCGCCCAACCGAGGGATTAATTCCTAATAACCAGGCTCCTCCTCGTACTCAGGAGTCTTAGTCTTCTCAGGGATATTCACCCGAGGAGCCTGGTAAGGCTTCGGTGCCTCATCGTCAGCCCAAGCATCCGCCTCCACATCATCCTCGTACTCGTACTGCACCACCGGCTGCTTCGGGCGAGAAATTTCCGCGCGAGTGTACTGCGGCTTCTCCTCGTACTCATCCTCCTCGTAATCGTCCTCCTCGCCGCCCCAATTATCCTCTTCGTAATCCTCGTAATCGTCGATGGGCGGCTGCTGTACCTGCACCGCGCGCATCGGCTGGCGCACCGCAGGCCGATTCCACTCTAAATCCTCATCCCAAGGAACTTCCTCCACCGCAGGCGCAGCTACCCGGCTCCGCATTTCCGGTGCAGGTATCCGCACGCCCGGGCCCAATTGATTTCCCGTAGCCACGGGTTTCGGATAATAACCGGCCTCGTCCTCTTCCCGTTCCCAAGGTGCTTGGCCCAAACCAACGCGCTCCAGCAAACCCACACTAAGCTGCCTGAGCCTTTCCTCGGAACCTTCAAACACAATCAAGCGATTCGGGCCACTGCTGACAATTTCTTCAATCCCCAACTCGTAAGTGCTCAGAACTTGGTCGGGGATTTGGGGTATTCCCAGGGAAGCGATAATTATAGAAACTAACTTACCGTCTTCGGGATCGAACCTAAAGCCCCGCACCCTACCTAAAAGTTCGCCGGTTTCGGTAATAACTTCGCTGTTAATCAAAATGCTGTAGACTTCAACATCAACATCATCTTCGATCGCGCTCTCATCTTCCACCAACAGCACGTCGCCGATTTCGCTGACATTGCTGAGGAACATAAACCTCGGCATTCCAGCGACCGCGAATATATTATCACGCAGACCGATCGCCACAACTTCCCGCCGATCGATGTCCACCCACAATTGACTAACCACCCCCAAGCGTTTACCTCTGTCGCGAGTGATGACTTGAGTGCCGAGAAGGTCGGAGCGTTGGCAGATTTGTTCTGATGTCATTCTAACTTTAATCCTTATTTATCATAAAAATGGGCCTAAAACCCCCGTGCTTCTAGCACGGCTTTGCTGTATGCTTGTAGTAGTGGAAAGGTAATCAACCACTCTAAAAACCTAGCTGTCAAAAGACAAAGCGCTGAACCTTGAAAATTGAATCTAAGCGGTTCTACTGCATTTTTCTAGACTCCACCTCGCAGTAGGTAAAAGATTCAGAGGAGCTAGACAAACAGCATGTGAAGCGAATTTGCTTCAAACTGAAACAGGACTTGCCTAAAAGCAAATAGGGTAGGGCATACCCGAATTAACGCTTGGGGAGAGTCCCACCTCTGGGCTAGAGACTTCAAGGAATCTAGTTTAAGTGGTCTCGGTGAGCCAAGAATCCTCGTACCTTCAGGTCGAGGAGTGTCAATAAGTACATATATCACTCAACACGAGCGTTAACAGACACTCCGGGACTACAACTTCAGTCAGTCGATTTTAGATTTTAGATTTTAGATTTTAGATTTACTCCACAGA
>NZ_JAUBPT010000021.1:54303-69065 GCF_036700905.1 Microcoleus sp. S13_C3
CCACGACTGTTGTCGGCGGCTTGTACCCGTTTTTGGGTAGGGTCATCAACAGACACTCCGGGACTACAACTTCAGTCAGTCGATTTTAGATTTTAGATTTTAGATTTTAGATTTACTCCACAGAGGAATGTGGGAGCTGGAACTAGGGTCTAAAATTTTGATCTATCCACGACTGTTGTCGGCGGCTTGTACCCGTTTTTGGGTAGGGTCATCAACAGACACTCCGGGACTACAACTTCAGTCCTATGACTTGAGTATAAGCTCCCCGTGCTTGAGTAACACCAATTGTACGCTCAGCCGATTGAATCATAGGTCGCCGCAAACTCACAACAATAAACTGGGCTTGTTCCGACTGTCGTTTTATCATTCTAGCTAATCGCTCCACATTTGCCCCATCCAGAAACATATCCACTTCATCAAAAGCGTAAAACGTAGACGGGCGGTAGCGTTGCAGGGCAAAAATAAAACTCAGCGCCGTCAACGACTTTTCGCCTCCAGACATGGAAGCCAGCCGCTGTACGGGTTTGCCCTTCGGGTGAGCCACCAAATTCAAGCCGCTGCTGAAGGGGTCTTCCTGGTCATCTAGCTGGAGATAGCCATCGCCTTCGGAAAGTTCCGCAAAGATAGTCTGGAAGTTCTCGTTAACCGCGTCGAAAGCTTCCTTAAAAGCGCGCCGCCTGAGTGTGGTAAAATTTTCGATTCTCAACAGCAGTTCAGTGCGTTCTCCTTCCAATGTCGTCAATTTTTGACTCAATTCTTGAAGGCGTTCTTGAGTGCGGTTGTACTCTTCCAAGGCTAGCATATTGACGGGTTCTAAAGCTTGAATGCGTTTGGCGATCGCCTTTACTTCCTGCTGCAATTCCGTCAAATTGGCTTTCTCGACATTTTCAGGAATCGACGGCACGGGGTCGGGCATTTCCGCCCGCTGCGTTTCCAATAGAGTGCGGATGGCGGCCAATTGTTCCCGGCGTTCTTGTTGGGTTTCGTGGAGTTTTTGCAACTGCCATTGTAACTGCTGTTTGGCTAAATGCTGTTCTCGCAGTTGAGATTCCGCCCGATCGCGCTCTCCCTTCTGCACGCCCAATTTTTCCTCAATTTCCCCCAAAGCCGCCTTAGCTTCCGCAATTTGCCCATCGAGTTCTAACTGCTGCGAAACAATGCGATCGAGCGCATCCGCCCCCGCGTTTTGCTGCACTTGCCATTCCTGCAATTTCTCGCTGCCTTCCTTAATTTTCTCTTCCAAGCGCCCGAATTGATTTTCCAAGTCTACAAGGCGCTGCTGGACGTTTCTCAGAGCCAATTCTCGCTCTTGGAGCTGCGCTTCTAGAGCGCGCAAACCCGATTGCATTTGCTGCCATTCGCTGTGACTGTTCGACTCTTCCAACTGCGCCAAAGTTTGCCGGTACTGCTGCAATTGAGTTTCCTGTGCCGGCAATTCTCGTTCCAGCAACTGCAATCTCGATCGCGAATTAGTTAATTCCTGTGTGTTTTTCGCAATTTGCGATCGCACTTGTTCCTGTTGCCCTTGCAAATTCTTAATTTCCGAATCCAACTGTTCCAACCGCAACTGATGTTCGCGCAAATTTTGTTTCGCTTCCATCAATTCTTGGCTGCGAGTTTTGACTGCAACAGAAGCGCGATCGATCGCAATTTTGCACCGTTCCAAAATCCGCTCAATTTCCTCCAACCTTTCTTGCAAAGACGCGATCGTCCTGGCTTCACTAGCAGCCTCACTCGCCTCAACCGTGCCAAAATGCAAAGTAGATCTATTAGTAGAACTTCCCCCAGTCATCGCCCCGCTAGTTTCCAAAATTTCCCCGTCCAAAGTGACAATCCGGTACTGTCCCAAATAGCGGCGGGCATCACTGAGGTTACTAAACACAACCGTACTGCCAAAAACGTAAGCAAAAATCTCCTGATACCGCGAATCGCAATCAATCAAATTAACAGCCGCATCCACAAACCCAGCCGCGCGCCGCAAATTTTCATTCACCGAATACCTGCCGCCCCTAATCTTATTCAAAGGCAAAAACGTCATCCTTCCCGCCCGTTTTTGTTTCAACAATTCGATCGCAGCAGCAGCCACGCTGTCATCTTCCACCACCATATTCCCCATGCGCCCGCCCGCCGCAATTTCCAGCGCTAACTGATAGCGTGGTTCCACCCTGCCCAGTTGAGCCACCAAGCCGCAAACTCCGCCAATTCCGCTTTGCGCGACAATTTTTGCCGTAAACGTTCCCGTCGCTTCTTGCAGTGCTTGAAACTGCACTTCGAGTTTATCTAATTTGCGCTGTCTTTCCCGCTGTTCTTCCAACAAACGAGTTTGAGTTTCCTGTTGCAGTTGCAATTCTTGTTCGGCTTCGACTAAAATCTGATTTAGCGATTCTACTTGCAAAGATGCAACGCCTTTGGTTTCCACAAGGCGAGATTGCTGCTCTTTTTTCGCGGCAATTTCCTGTTCCAATACTTGCAGCGATTGGTTTTGTTCTTGAATTTGACTTTGCAGGCGATCGGCTCTTTCTCCGATAGTAGCTTGTTCTGTACGCTGCGGTTCCAAAGTTTGTTGAATTGTTTCGATTTGGCGGTGCAGTTCCGTTTGCTGCTGTACCCAAGCTTCGGCCGTCGAGGCGATCGCATTTGCAACTTCCCGACTTTCATCTAAACTTTGCTGGGCTGCGTCCCGCTGTTCCTGCAAACTCCCCTGCTGAGATTTAACATAAGATATTTCAATCTCAATTTGCTCCAAACTTTGCCGAAATTGGCGAACTTCTTCCTCGGTTTGTGCTATGTTAGCCGCCATTTGCCCAGCAGTTATTTCCAAATCCTGTTTGCGGTTTTGCAGTTGCCGCCGTTCCGCTTCCTGAGTCGCAATCGTCGCTTGCAAAGCCAACAATTCTGACTCTCCCAAAGCTTTAACGCGGGCATTCAGCGCGTCAAGTTCGGCGGTTGCTTCTTGAATTTGGGTGCTAATTGTTTGTAGTTGTTCGGTGAGAGATGCAGAAGTGCGATCGCCCGTTTCGATTTGTTCTCGCAGTTTCCATTCTTGCTGCTGTAATTGACGGAATTTCAGCACAATTTCCCATTGCGACTTTTCTTGAAATTCCGCCCGCAGCTTTTGATATTTTTCCGCTTTTGTGCGATCGGAAGCAAGTCTATCGCGCTGAGACATCAGCTCTTTTTCTACAATTCGACTGCGTTCTTCCACCTCCTTAACTTCATCCAACTTCTGCCTAGCTAAAGAGATTTTGCGATCGAACTGAGCCACCCCAGCCAATTCGTCAATGATTTCTCTGCGTTCCTTAGAATTCATCGAAATAATGCTGGTAACGTCTCCTTGCAGCACGACGTTATAGCCTTCGGGATAAATTCGCAAGCGGTTGAGTTGTTCGTGAAGTTGAGTCAGCGTGCAAGGTTGACCGTTAATGTAATAAGTTGAAGTGTAAGTACCTTGGCGAGTTACCCGAAGTTTGCGGGTCACACTCCACTCATCCGGTTTTGGATTTTGGATTTTGGATTTTTTATTAGTAGCGAGTAGTTGTCCGTTGTTGTCTTGAGTTGCTGCGATTTCAATCTCTTCTACGTCTTCAACAGATAACTCATCCGATTTTGGATTTTGGATTTTCGATTTTCGATTGACAGGAGATGATTGGCCGTTGTTTTCTTCAGTTTCGGTAATTTCTATCCCTTCGGCTGCTTCAACAGATAGAGGCGATTCTTGATGGACAGGAGATGATTGGCCGTTGTTGTCTTGAGTTTCGGCAGTTTCTATCGCTTCGACTTCCTCTGCTTCAACAGATAACTCTTCCGATTTTCGATTTTCGATTTTCGATTTTCGATTGGCAGATGATTGTCCGTTGTTGTCTTGAGTTTCGGCAGTTTCTATCCCTTCGACTTCCTCTGCTTCAACAGATAACTCATCGGCTGCATTTTCATCCTCATCTTCATCCCGCGCGAACCATTCCTCTCCCACATCTTCCAGGGCAAAAGTCGCAGTCACGCTAGCTTCGATCGTACCGCGTTTGTTTTGGGCGCTGTTCACCAAATCCGGCAAACGTTCAGCCCGCATTCCCTTAGAACTCGAAAGTCCGAGACAAAACAGCAAAGCGTCGAGGATGTTGGACTTCCCAGAACCGTTGGGCCCGGAAACCACAGTAAAACCGGGCAGCACGGGAATGGCCGTCGTGCCGCCAAAAGATTTAAAGTTAGTCAGTTCGATCCGCTTAATGTGAACCATATGCTAGGAGTAGCTTTGGCTCTAGGTTGTTGTCACAGGTTAGCACAGGCAATGGGGCGATCGACAATGTGTTAACTTTCTAGCATTGTCGATCGAACCGATATCTTACACCTTCGTCAACAACCCAGCCGGCTTTTACTTCAAAAGATCGTTGACAAAGCTATAACATCTGCGATCCGAGCGACCGCTACAAATGAACGTAAATTTTGATACAAATAATTTAATGAGACTCGATCGACATTATTTGTGCGATTAAAGCTGAAAGCCTTGCCCCGATTGAATTTCCGCAAATCTAATTCCCGGAATTCCTAATGTTACCCCTAGACATATAAAAACTTTCCGGTAAAATCGAACCAAAATTAATAATGTATAAAGTAACGAAGCGAATTATGGAGGGCAAACCCATTACACCAGCTCAGAACTCATCTAACCTGTCAGCTTCACCTGAAAGCGACCAACAAGTATTGCAAATTTGGGGTCGCCAGCCCCTTAAAGGACATATCAAAATCAGCGGCGCCAAAAACTCGGCCTTAGTCGTCATGGCAGGAGCCCTGCTATGCCCAGAGGATTGCCGTCTCCGCAACGTTCCCGGTCTAGTCGATGTCGCCCGCATGGGGCAAATTCTCTCGGCTGTAGGAGTCAAATTACAGCAGAACGGGGACGTTTTAGACATCAACGCCAGCAACCTCATAGACGCTCAAGCCCCCTACGAATTAGTCAGCCAACTGCGGGCGAGCTTCTTCATCATCGGCCCACTGCTAGCGCGTTTGGGATTTGCCAAAGTGCCCTTGCCCGGTGGGTGTGCCATCGGTGCCCGACCCGTTGAACTCCACGTTCGCGGTCTGCAAGCCCTCGGCGCCGAAGTCCACATAGACCACGGCACGGTTCACGCTTACGTCAAAGGGCCAAACCGCCGCCTGAAAGGAGCCAAAATTTATTTGGACTACCCCAGCGTCGGCGCAACTGAAACTTTGATGATGGCGGCGACTCTGGCTGAAGGAGAAACCGTGATTGAAAATGCGGCTCAAGAGCCGGAAGTCGCAGATTTGGCGAATTTCTGCCGCGCTATGGGAGCAAAAATTCAAGGCGCTGGCACGAATACGATCGTCATTTCGGGAGTTCCCAAGCTGCACGCGGTAGACTATTCAATTATTCCCGATCGCATTGAAGCCGGAACATTTTTAGTAGCAGGAGCCATCACTCACTCGGAAATCAGTTTGTCGCCGGTAATTCCTGAGCACCTGACCGCAGTCATTGCCAAATTGCAGACAATTGGGGCGAAAATTATTGCAGAATCCCCCGACATTTTGCGGATAGTTCCCGGCCAAACTCACTCGGCCACAGACATCGAAACTCTGCCCTATCCCGGTTTCCCCACAGATATGCAAGCTCAGTTTATGGCTTTGCTGACCCTGAGCGAAGGCGACAGCTTGATCAAAGAAACCGTGTTTGAGAATCGCTTGCGCCACGTAGCAGAGCTCAACCGCATGGGCGCCGACATTCGCCTGAAAGGCAATGTAGCGATTGTGCGCGGAGTGTCGCGGCTGTCGGGTGCGCCGGTAGTGGCAACAGATTTGCGGGCTTCGGCGGCGTTAGTGTTAGCGGGACTTGCAGCCGATGGTGTCACCACCATCAGCAGCTTGCAGCACTTAGACCGCGGCTACGAGCAGTTAGAGGTGAAACTGCAAAAATTGGGAGCTAAGTTGCGACGGGTCAAAGAGGGTACAGACCCGGCGACTGCTGAGGCTCCTGTCAATCCCGTGCGATCGGGTTTAAACTGTTAGTTAGTAGTTAGTGGTTATTTGTTATGAGTTGTCGGTTATTTGCGGTGCCCTGAGCGTAGTCGAAGGGTTATCGGTTATTGGTTATGAAAACTAACAAATAACAAATAACAAATAACAAATAACCACTGACAACTAACAACTAACAACTGACAACTGACTAAAATGTCGAACATACCCCTCATCGGTTTAAAAGCAGACCAGTTTCGCCACCCGCTAGACTTGGAAGCCACCAGCACTCTCAAACAACTGCCCGGTCTGGATTTGATCGTGCGGCAGTTGCTGGGACAACTTGGCGAACAGTTTTTCATGCTGGAAAATCTGGCTTCCAGCGTCCAAGTCGGCGAAAATCAATTGCCCCACCTGCATCAATTGTTGTTGGATGCCTGCAAAACTCTTGATTTGGAACCGCCGCAGCTTTATGTCCGCCAGCATCCGATGCCAAATGCTTACACCTTTGCGATGCGGGGAAAACAGCCTTTTGTGGTGATGCACACTTCTCTGATTGATTTGCTCACAGACGAGGAAGTTAAGGCAGTAATCGCTCACGAGTTGGGGCATTTGAAGTGCGAGCACGGAGTTTACCTGACTCTGGCTAATTTAATTGTGTTGGCCGCCGGCCAAATTTCGCCTGTGGGAACCGTGATCGCGCAGGGTTTGCAGGCGCAAATGTTGGAATGGTTGCGGTGTGCGGAATTTACGTGCGATCGCGCCGCCTTGCTCGCCACCCAAGACCCAAGAGTGGTAGCATCGCTGTTGATGAAACTGGCCGGAGGTTCGCCGACTTTAGCTCCGAAACTGAATGTAGATGCGTTTTTGGCGCAGGCGCGAGCCTACGACGACCTCAGCAGCACTCAACTGGGAGAAATGCTCAAACAAGCTCAAACGGCTCAGTTGTCCCATCCTGTACCAGTATTGCGCGCCAGAGAGATCGATCGCTGGGCAAGTTCAAAAGATTATGAATCTTTGCTTGCAAGAAATCGATCGGTGTGTTATGATGGTGAAACGAAAAAGGGCGGGTGGCGAAATTGGTAGACGCATCAGACTCAAAATCTGACACCGAAAGGTATGAGAGTTCGATTCTCTCCCCGCCCACTACTAGAAAAGCTAGTGATGTCTTAATAAATAACTCTGTGCTAGGTAGCCCAGTAGCTCCAAGTGCAGATATTCATCACTTGATCTCGCCCTTGCGGGTGGCTGTTGTTGCTAGTCGAGTATTTTCCGAACTTCTGTTGAAATAACTCAGGACCAACCGCACTATTACTTTCGTCTGCTTTTTTATGTAATAAAAACATAAAAAGATGAGTAAGGAGGCAAGCAATATACCTTCTGTGGATTTAGCTATGGTTCCAGGCACAGTTTATCTCCAAGATTGTGTCTGGAATCAGTTAAGTAAACTGTATACTCTTGATTTAGCCACAGGTAAAGCAACCTTGATCGGTGAGAGCATTACAGAATTTTAGGATATTGCCTTTGTTGATTCAAAACTCTATGGCATTGATCGAGTACGAGCTCGATAAAATGCTCGTTGCTGCTGACTTCGCACCACTGAAAGATGAGAAAGATGTATCCGCTCAATAATTCGGGGCGGGCTACCCACTCAGGAACGATTTTGCGTCATTTGAGGTGCATCGTTGAGCGCTTTACTCCGGATTATTGAGCGGATACAGATAGATGTTACGCTTTATAACGAAAAAAAAAAATTATCTACCCCTTTAGATAGACTAATAGTCATTCCCGGAGCTGTTAAGCTTGCGCCCAATTCTAGCAGATGGTGAGTTTATCAGCACTAAGGGAAATACCGTCATCAGCAACCTCAATTATGATTTCTTAACTGTTTGGCAAAACAAGTCTAATAGCATATATCACATTAAGTGACTACCAAAAACTCAATGTAGATGCGTTTTTGGCGCAGGCGCGAGCCTACGACGACCTCAGCACCACTCAACTGGGAGAAATGCTCAAACAAGCTCAGACGGCTCAATTGTCCCATCCTGTACCAGTATTGCTGGCCAGAGAGATCGATCGCTGGGCAAGTTCAAAAGACTATGAATCTTTGCTTGCAGGAAATCGATCGGTGTGTTATTAGGGTGAAACCAACACAAAGGGCGGGTGGCGAAATTGGTAGACGCATCAGACTCAAAATCTGACACCGAAAGGTATGAGAGTTCGATTCTCTCCCCGCCCACTGCGAGGAAAGCTAGGGATGTCTTAATAAAGCGCTCTGTGCTAAATAGCCAAGCAGCTCCAACTGCATCTATCATCACTTTATCTCGCACTCGCTGGTGGCTGTCGTTGCTAGCCGAGTATTTTCCCAAAATCAGTTGAAATAACTGATGACCAACCGCACTGTTACTTTCATCTGCTTTTTTATGTAATAAAAACATAAAAACATGAGTAATCAGGCAAGCAATATATCTTCTTTGGATTTAGCTATGGTTCCAGGGACAGTGTATATCCAGGATTGTGTCTCAAATCAGTTAAGTAAACTGTATACTCTTGATTTAGCCACAGGTAAAGCAACATTCATCGGTGAGATCATTACAGAAGTGTATGATATTGCCTTTGTTGATTCACAACTCTATGGCATTGAGCAAGAAGGCGGCACAACGCAGCTCGTAAAAATTGACATCAAAACGGGCGATACGGCTGTCATTGGGGATACGGGCTTTGCTACAGCCGGCTTGGCTTATAATGCCCAACGTCAAACCCTTTATGCCACCACAGCTAAACAACTGATTGCCCTCGATCTCAAAACAGGAAAAGGTACACCAGTAGCTACCGTAGCTAATAAAGACTACAACTGTGGTGAAGTTGCCTTTGATAGCAATGGCATAGCATATATCACATTAATTGGCTACCAAAAGAAGAAATTACTTGCTAGATGCAATCTCGATACTAGCGAAGTTAAAACTATTGGTGATACCGGATTTCCTGGTATTGGCAGTATGGAATTTGTTGGCAATGTCCTTTATGGCGTTACCGGCAGATTTTTTAATTTGGGAAAAGACGGTCAATTAATCCGCATTAATACCCAGACAGGTAAAGGCACATTAGTGGCTCAAACCAAGCCTAGCGGTCGTTGGGCAGGAATTGCGGTTTATCAACCAGCAGAAGTGATCGCAACCATCACTTCAAAAGGTAAGACTGAAACGGCACAAGGTGCAACAACTACTACAACGGGTGACGAAACTATGAAACTGTTAACGATTGATACCAAAGAAAACTGTTACGTTATCAATACCGCTCAGATGAATAGCTTGCAACAAAATGTTGCTAAGTCTCTGACATTAGACAAAGGAACTTTTGACATCCAAATTACAAGTGGTAGCTACAGTTATAGTGCCGACAATACCGTCGCTGAGCCTTTTGTTTTTCTCTGGATTTATGGACTTGATGACAGTACCTTTATCAACACAAAGACAGGTGTTGAGACAGGTGCAACTTGGGCAACTTTAAACGGCTATAACGACAAATTGCAGTTAGACATCAAAGAAAAAGCTGTAGTCTGTGCTTTATTCTTTGATACCTATAGTGGTGATAATCAAGGACAAGTCACTGTTTCAATCACTGGCAATCAACAGTTTAACCCCCAAACTTTAACCGTTGATAGCAAGGAAAACTGCTATTCGCTGGATGGCAATTATCTCTCCACTCTTAAAAAAGCCAATGCTAATTCTATCGAGTTAGCCCCAGGGAACTATCGCGTCAAGATTCGGGAAAGCAATGCCACTTATGGAGCAGAAGCCAAAAATTTCCAATTAGAACCTTGGGCGTTACTGTTGATTCAAGGGGGAAAATTTATCTCCAAGTTGACAGGAATTGAACTTAGCGAAAGTTGGTGTTCTTTAAATGGCTTCAAAGATGACGTTATTTTTGAAGTCAAACAAAAAACCACCCTCTCCGGCTTCTTTTTTGATACATACATAGAAGATAACGAAGGGCAAGTTGTTTTAGAAATCAACAACATCACTGATCTAGAAGTAGCCCAAGAATATGCACAGTCATCAGTAAAACCTGGTACGGGCAGCAGCAGCGGAAGCACTGTTAGTGTAGTGGGTGATGGTAGCACAAGTAGCTCTGGTGGAACAAGTAGCTCTGGTGGAACAAGTAGCTCTGGTGGAACAAGTAGCTCTGGTGGAACAAGTAGCTCTGGTGGAACAAGTAGCTCTGGTGGTACCATTACCTCTGGTGGTACCATTACCTCTGGTGGTACAACTAGCCCGGTTCCTGAAAATATCAATGTTGGCAGTGGATTTGGGTTCACTTTTGACCAAGCTCAGATGGAACAAATGTGGCAGCAAATGGCAGCCCAAATCAATAGTTCCATCACAGTAACAGATGACCCGAACGAGAAAAAAGAAGCTTATTGGGACAATTTGGAAAAATGGCTGCTTAAAGGCTATCAAACTCAAGCTAAAGACTTAGGGATGAAGGTAGCACGGCTGGAGTTTATGCTTAAGACTCTTACCCAACAAATGGAAGTTAGTTTTAATCAGAATTTCCATAATTGGTCGGGGTACTTCAACAAAAATCTCAACGACTTATTTATTTCCCGAATTCCTCGCATTGTTAGTGAGCAGGTGAATTTAAGAATCTCTGAACAAACCCAAGAGATTAAAAACTTAGTGCTGCAACAAATGCAAACCGAACTCAATGAGCGTGTTGAGGCCGTCGTTAATCTCAAAGTGTCTAATCAGACTCAAGAAGTTAAGAACCTCGTAGTTCAGCAAATGCAAACTGAACTTGAGCAACGGATTGAGAATGTAGTTAACATCAAAATTGCCAATCAGTCTACAGAGATTAATACCCAGGTAATTAATCAAATGTCGGCTGATATTGATGAGCGCATTAGTAACTCCGTTAATGTCCAAATCGCCAATCAATCTCAAGAGATCACTAATCAGGTAATTCAGCAACTCCAACATACTATCGATCAGCGTGTTGAGAATGTGGTGAGCATCAAAATTTCCGATCAAACCCAGAATGTGAAGAATCTGGTGATTCAGCAAATGCAAACTTACATCGATCAACGCATCGATAATGTCGTGAACCTCAAAGTGTCTAATCTCTCTCAAGATATTAACACTCAAATTGTTCAGCAAATTCAACACGACATAGATCAGCGGATTAATGCGGTAGTTAATCTCAAAATTGCTGACCAAAGCCAAAACATTAAAAATCTGGTCATTCAGCAGATTGAAGCTAACATGGATCAACGCATCAATACGGTTGTTAATCAATCTAGCAATCACAACGTGCAGTTAGTGACTACTAATATTGTCAATGATCTTGACAATCGCATTAATACTAGCTTGGATAACAAGATTCTCAACTTCCGTAATGATGTCTCTGCTATCGTCAATAATGAGCTGAACCAAAACTTCACGCAGAACATCAAAAATACGATTTTTGCAGAATTGAAACAGCAACAATTCTACCTGGATATGAACTTGATCAAGTCAGAAGTTGAGAACTTCTACTCTAATCTTGCACAGTTTGAGAATCAGTTCTATTTACGCATTGAACAAGGGGACACTCAACTGTATAACTGGACGCTGGAACAACTTATTGCTCTCCAAGGTTGCTTAACAGATCGTCAGGCTTTAGGGGATATCTTTGAATCTTTCGCCAAGAGACTCAAAGACGAATTAGAGAATGCTGAATGTGTTCGTCCCGATCGTTTTAGTTCTTGGGTAAGAACAGATATGCGGTCACAATTTCAACCTACGCAATCTCCGGGATTACCACAAGGTTAATCAGTAGGTAGACATATATCTTGGGTGTCCGAAGAAAGGAACGAAGCTATCCCAAACCGCAAGCGAATTGCTTCGTTCCTCTATTCGGACATGATGGTATTGATTTATGTTCACCCCCCACTGCTAAAAAAGCTTAATAAATCTAGGGTTCCAGATGATAAGTCTGGAACCCTAATTTATATTGGGAATCGGGCATCGGGAATCGGGCATCGGGAATCGGGCATCGGGAATCGGGAATCGGGCATCGGGCATCGGGCATCGGGCATCGGGCATCGGGCATCGGGCATCGGGAATTGCGAATTGCGAATTGGTAACTAATGACAACAGTCAACAGTCAACAGTCAACAGTCAACAGTCAACAGTCAACAGTCAACAGTCAACCGTTAACAGATTTTATGGGTGAAATCGCCGCTTTAGGCGCTGCATTTGTCTGGGCTCTAGCTTCCACCATCTGGCAGCGAGTGGGACAGCAACTCCCTGCAGTCGTGCTAAATTTGCTCAAAGGTGCGATCGCCCTTTTCATGATCTTTGCTACTACACTAATTTTAGGTAAACCCTTACCCGCAATCAACCCTAATATTTTAGCAATGCTGCTCATCAGCGGCGGGCTAGGAATTGGCATCGGAGACACCGCTTTCTTTATCGTATTAAAATATTTAGGCGCGAGGCGAACGCTGCTTTTAGAAACCCTATCTCCCCCTTTAACAGCTTTATTCGGCTTAATCTTTTTGCAAGAAAAGTTATCGCCCATTGCTTGTACTGGCATTCTTTTAACTATCTGCGGCGTAGCTTGGGTAATTGCCGAACGAACAGCCGAAACAACCTTACCATCAAAACCTCTTTGGCAGGGATTAGGTATTAGTTTATTAGGACTGAGATGTTGCACCATTCTCAATTAGCCGTAGGGGCGGGTTCGCCAACAGCCTTAAAGCTTGCAAATAGGTTCTATAAACCCGCCCGACCCCACGAAAAATCCTCTTATTGAGATTGCTGCAAGATGTCAGTTAGGACAAACATCCCACGGCGCTGGAGCAATTTTATCCCGCGCCGCCTTCACTCAAATAGATATTGATCCCCTGTGGACGGCGGCATTGCGTTTGAGCGGTGGCATGGCAGTTATGCTGTGCTTTTTTAAGCCAACAAACCTTGACAGTTTCAAACAATTAAAAGCGCCAAAACTATTAGGTGCAATAATTCTAGCAGCTTTTTTAGGAACCTATCTCGGAATTTTTCTGCAACAGACTTCGCTGAAATATGCACCCGCAGCAATCGCTCAAACACTCAGTTCTACCAGTCCCCTATTTATCCTGCCTTTAGCCGTGCTGGCGGGCGAAAAAGTGAGCATTCGGGCTGTTTTAGGGGTAGTTGGTGCGATCGGCGGCATCGCCTTATTATTGGGTTTGAAGTGATTAGATTTGATATCAATTCCGGTGCCACCGGAATGATTGTTGACTGTTGACTGTTGACGGGCGGGTCGAAAAACTGAATGGTTGAGTGTTAACTGTTGACACTAATAGGCACGGCGCCGTCTCGAAAGCAATGGGTAATATTAATTCCGATGCTACCGGATTTGATATCACAACTCCGACAAGTGGAAACAAAACTCTACGGAGAGATTGAGAAGCAAATTGCAGCCTCTCGCCACAAGGAAGAAGAAGTGATTTATGCTTATAATACTTGGGTAAAACAATTGGCAGAAATCCGTAAGGATTTTGACGGGATTATCCAGTCCATCCCGAAGGCAGCAGCTAACCGAATACTTGAATCTGAAAAAGAGCGCCCTCACCTACCAACTTGTCACAAAGTGCGTGAAGCGCAGCTATCCCGTAGGGAATCGTCCTTATAAGCTGTTGTGCATTTAACTTATATCTTTAGGGCGGGCAGGATGCCCACCCCACAAAAGTTTAATTGTATTCGGTCGTGCAATTTAAATGCCTCGGAGCTTATTCTTTAGAGAAGAAACGGCCACCATAATATTTCTTCATCGATTCGTGAGAAATAATCCCCTCACAAGATTCGTCTCTCGGCAAATCTCCTCTCGCTTCCTGCCAAGGTTTTTCACTGCAAATCATTCGTTCCAAAGTTGCATCATCATACTCAAAATAAGCATCAGCAACTTCTTCGATAAATTCCCCGATTTTTTGGGGAAGTTTCGGTTGTTCGATTTTCTCTGTAATTGGTTCCCAACTAAATTGTCGTTGATACTTTTCTAATAAATCAGGAATAACCGGCCCGTGAATCCCTGCTTGAAAATCTGCATCAAATAGTGGCTTGCCGTAAACTCCTAAATACCAAGCTTGAGCATAATACATAAGTTTTTGTAGCTTGTAGGCGTTGATTGCTACATTAGTTTGGGCGGCTAACCAAATAAAAGCATGGGCAATATCTTGCTCACTCACTTTTACTGAATTACCTGGAACCGCCACAACTTTGAGTTGACCTTCGACTATCTGTTCCAATAGTTCAGAAACTGACAAGTTAAATTCTGCGGCAATTTGCTCAACTCTTTGCCAAACTGGAGAACTCACAGTTATTTGATATTCATTTTTTGTTGAGATAGCTTGAGTCATAGCCGTCCTTAGAGCTGACTTAAATAATTCTAGCAAACAGTGGGGAATAATGACGTAAGGCAGTCTTTTCTAAGCATTATAACTCAAGTGCCACTCACCCACAATCGGTAATTCAAATACATTACTCTCTCGCAACCGCTTTGACAAAAACATAACTTCCAGATTTTCAATTTCCTCCGTGTCAGGATTGAGACGAGCCACAATTCCATATTCTAGTTCTTGCGATTCTTGCTCTGCATAAGGCGAACATTTATTGACGTACAAAATATCTCCAATAGCATCGTATTTAAAAGTTAGTTTTTCTGCCATATTATCTCTCCTTGGGTAACATTTTTTGTTAAGTAAGGAATGAGAATTAAATAACTTCCACTCTTGAAAGTGGGATGGGCGTCCCGCCCGTCCAAAAAGGACGGGCGGG
>NZ_JAUBPT010000323.1:0-2554 GCF_036700905.1 Microcoleus sp. S13_C3
ACTTGAGGGTAGCGGGTGTGAATCCGCTAGGGGAGAAGGCTCCCCGTTCTAAACGACCAGTTCAGGTCGCGCCCAGTTAACCTGGTTCCAGTCTTCAAGTCGTTTCTTTAGTCCGTTTGTTGTCATTGCTGACACCATCTAACTTGTCCTCAGATTTGATTCCTTTGTGAGAGTTTCTCTCGTATAAGACCCAGAAGAAGTCTGCTTTCCTTTCGGTCAGAGGTGATGTTCCACCCTCTATCCATCCCATTACAGGCTGGCGTTTGCTTGTTCTTCCATCCTTTACCCGACAGAGTGTTCTGTCCTTGTTACCTTAGACTTACTAAGAGTATTCGACCTCTCTTAGACTCTGTGGGGCTTACCCTGTTGTGTCGTTTAGTTTTTCCATCCCCCTTTAGGTGCTATCTATTCTGCGGTGGAGATGCGTGTTCACACAATTTATAGAAACCAAAACTATAAATCCTGTCCACTTACCTTTTGGTCAGAGCCTGTCAGCCTGATTTGGCTCCTTTTCGTATAACGCAGTTTAAAATGATAGTTCACTTGCGTTCACCATTGGAGGATTCCCCCTTGCACGCTTACCGCTTTAGGCTAGCAGTTTCAGTTACTTTCGTGGTCTGCATTCCATCTCGTTCATTGCTTACTTGAGGCGTGACCGGACTTCAAATGAAGTCTTTTACGTGGGAGTAGCGGGTGTGAATCCGCTAGGGAAGTGGGCTTCCCATACTAAACAACCTTTTCAGGTCGCGCTGGGTTAAACGAATCGCACTCTGTTTTTTCACCGAACGCAGGCAGCGAATCATTATCGAGAAAATTAAAGTCGGCGACACTCTCACGAGCGCCGCCGCTCTCCAAAACCGTGCGTGAAAATTTCTCTTCACACGGCTCCTCAATGACTCGGTGATTGTCACTCATACCGCGTTACCAACATATCCTCTTTCCAGAACCATTCTGTATGTGAGGGTGGCTTAGGTTTAGCACTTTTACAGCTAGATTTTGTACCCAGACTGCCATCTGTTGCAGTCTTTATATCGTGGCAATGTCTGTGAAGTAAATCCCAGTTTTCATAAGAATCCTTTCCACCTTTCGATTTAGGAATTCTGTGGTCAACTTCCATGACATCTTCGTCTCGAAAATGTAATCCGCAGTGAGAACATTTACCCTTTTGAATCTTAAGAAGTGTTGCCACTCTTTTGGGACTTTCAGGGTGTTTTCCCATTCTTGTACTCCAATACACTAAGTTTCCGTCGTATGGTGACGATTCGCCTTTAACTTTGGCATGGTCTATGATTTTTATTTGACCATGTTTGCGTAACCGGAGAGGGTTAGTCCCTTCTTCCCTGGTTGCGAATACCCAGTGATCATTGCCTATGGTTTGCCAGTATTTATTTGACACCCATGTTTTCGATTTTTTCGGATGGCGATGATTTGCCCAAGCTCTGAGTTTTTGATACACCAGGGAGTCTAATTTATAGAAGACTTTGCTACTTGGAACTGTTCGGTAATAGTTAGCCCACCCTATAATTAGAGAATTCAACCTCTTAATTAAATCTGATTGAGATTTGGCTGTGTGGATGTCTATTACTCTTGCGATTTCTTTGAGGTGTATTTTGACTTTTTCCGGGCTTGGGGTGATGATTGTACTGAAACCCAGTAGTTCACCTTGGGGATTTTTCCCGAAGCGTGTATTTGCCAGATGGATATTGCCTGACTTTAAACCCCAGGAAATCGAATCCTGGAGGCTGTCCATCGTGGCTGCTCATTGTGTGAGCTATCCTTGTTTTACTGGATTTTAGCTCCAAACCCATGCCTTTTAACCATTCAGAGATTATCTCTTTACACTTTTGAACAACGGTTAAATCACGCGCGAGAATTACGAAGTCATCGGCGTATCTTATTAAGGATATGCTTTTACATTTCTGTTGCCAGCTTATTTGTCCTTTTCCTGTTGACTTTTTGATGTCCAAGGTTTTGGCAAATTCCTTAATTCGATGTTCCATCCCGTGGAGGGCTATATTAGCCAGTAGTGGAGAAATGACTCCACCCTGTGGTGTTCCCTCAAGTGTTGGAAACAACTGCTGTCCGTCCATCACCCCCGCTCGGAGCCATGCCCTGATTTGGCGGCGTAAAAGCGGGAATGTATTTAATTTTTTAAGCAGTGCTTCATGGTCGATTTTGTCGAAGCATTTGGCGATGTCGGCATCTAGCACATATTTTTGCTTATACCTAATCGCATTAAATATTGCCCCGATAGCATCTTGGCACGAGCGTCCAGGTCTGAACCCATATTGGTTCGGTTCAAATCGCGCTTCCCATTCTGGTTAAGCGTGCCAGTTTAACAAGCGCCTGCAATGCCCGGTCTTTCATTGTCGGGATTCCTAAAGGTCGCTTCTCTTCTGTACCGGGCTTGGGAATCCATACTCGCCTGGTTGGGCTGACCTTTGAACTCAGGTTTATATTACTTATTACCCACATTTCGCACTTCAATAGCACTACATAGTATAGTACATTGCTACGCTGGAATGAATAAGCAAAAATACTTAGGAAATTTGAG
>NZ_JAUBPT010000324.1:0-2528 GCF_036700905.1 Microcoleus sp. S13_C3
CTTTTGTTACCTCTGTGGAAAAAATCCTGAAAGAATTTGGAGAAAACTATGTAATTAATTTTGTCTAGCTACTTATCCATTTACCATCATTGCGCGACGTAGTTAAGCTACGTGTTCTGAGTGGAGAGCCTTCTCTCCCAACGGATTTTGTCCCGTTGTCCCCACGTAAAAGGGTCACGATACCCCGGTCACGTTAGTAGTAAATAATGAACCTAATGGAATGCAGACCACGAAAGTAGCCTCATCTAACAGCCTCGCGTTGGAAAGGAGCAAGGGGAAGCACGAAAGGGTTAATCACCAGTAACCATCGTTTGTACACTTCGTGATGAATAAAGAGTGAAATAAGGCTGAAACACTCTCACCAAAAGGTAAGTGGGTAGAACTAGAGTTGATGATTCTCTAGTTCGACGAAATATAATCCCACCGGAGTAGAGATGGAACCCGACCCGTGACGAATCTCAAACACATAGAACTGCGGAAAGCCCTATAGGTTCTCAGTACAAGTCGAAGTCTGAGTAAGCCAACCGTAAGGAAAGCAGAATACTTAGAGGGTAAAGGATGCCAGAAAAAGCGAATGCTGTGGGTAACGCCGCAGATAGGAGTTCAAGATTTGCTCCAACTGAATGTTGCCAAATTCTGGCAGGTATTTAACGATAAACCAACGTAAGGAAATCAAACTTCTGTGAAAGATAGATTCGGTAACGAAATCGGAACAGACGCATTACCTGAGAAATGGGCAGACCTTAATTGGAAAGCTGCTACAAAGGTGGTGAGAAATCTCAGACAGAGAATTTATCGTGCGACTCAGAGGAATGAGTGGAATAAGGTCAGGAGCCTTACTTCACTCATGTTAAAAAGTAAGTCCAACCTGCTACTTGCAGTTAGACGGGTCACTCAAACTAACCAAGGGAAGAAAACAGCAGGAGTGGATAACCAACTTGCTCTCAACCCTCAGATGAGAATCCAACTAATACACGAAATCCTGAAGCTGAACCCTTGGAAAGCAAAGCCTGCTAAAAGGATATACATTCCAAAAGCCAATGGTAAAAAGCGTCCTTTGGGGATACCAACTCTCAAGGATAGAGTAATGCAAGGAGTGGTCAAAAACGCACTGGAGCCAAGTTGGGAAGCCTTATTTGAAGCCAACAGCTATGGCTTTCGACCAGGGCGAAGCTGTCACGATGCAATAGAACAAGTTCATACCCGATTACGAAAAGGAGGCGATGAATGGGTTCTAGACGCAGATATTAAAGGAGCATTTGACCACATCAGCCACGAATACATACTCAATGCTCTCGGAGAAATTCCTAGCAAAGAGCTAATTAAACAGTGGCTAAAAGCAGGTTACGTGGAGGCTAACAAGTTTAACCCAACAGAAACAGGCACTCCCCAAGGCGGTATCATTAGCCCACTTCTGGCTAACATCGCCCTAGACGGACTGGAAGGAGAAGTATTATCCAACCACCAGAAAGTCAAACAGAGCAAGAGTGGGGAATACAAAGGCAAAACCTACTACACAAACAGGTATTATCCTAAATTTGGGTACATCAGATATGCCGATGATTTCCTTGTCACAGCCGAAACAAAGGAAGACTTGGAAGCCGTTCTGCCTGAAATAAAGGAATGGCTGAACAAGCGTGGACTAGAGCTAAACGAAGAAAAAACCCGAATCGTAAATAAGCGAGATGGGTTTAACTTCCTTGGTTTTACAATCCGAAGCTACTCAGACGGAACGACGCTCTGCAAACCTCAAAAGGATAAGATGATTGCCAAACTCAGAGAAATTAGAGGATGGCTCAAAAGACACAAAACGGTAAAACCGGAAGAAGTCATCAAACATCTAAACCCCATACTTATAGGATGGGCGAACTATTACAGGCACTGCTCCAGCAAGGAAATCTTCGCTACATTCAACCATAGAATGGTACAAATGCTATGGCAATGGTGTAAAAGACGACACCACCAGAAACATCTCAAATGGGTAAAGAACAAATACTTTACCGTACTGGGAAATGACCACTGGACATTCTTTGCCGATACCAAGGATAGAACAGGAAAAAGAAAGAGACTTTATCTCCTGGATGTAAGTGACATCCCAATCCTGAGACATACAAAGGTTGAAGGCACAGCTAGTCCAGATGACTCAACCAAAGTAGATTACTGGAAGAAACGCCAATCCTCACTCGGTAGTAGCGTATGGGCTAAAGGCTCGAAGCTCTACAAAGTGGCTCAATTTCAGCACTGGAGATGCACTGAATGCGGAGACTACCTGCTAAACGGAGAACAAATCCACACTCACCACATAACTGAAGTGACAAATGGAGGCACAGATGAAATCGACAATCTTATACACCTTCACCAAATTTGTCACAGGAAGGTTCATGGTACTAAATAACCTCGGAGTCCAAGAATGCCAGAGCCGGATGATGCGAAAGTGTCACGTCCGGTTCGTTGGGGGCGCGACCTGAAAGGTCGTTTGGCACGTGGAGCCTACTCCACTAAGGGATTCACACCCCTTACTCTCACGT
>NZ_JAUBPT010000022.1:0-64313 GCF_036700905.1 Microcoleus sp. S13_C3
TGTTGACTGTTGACTGTTGACTGTTGACTGTTGACTGTTGACTGTTGACTGTTGACTGTTGACTGTTGACTGTTTTTTAACTAACTTTTTCCTTCCGTTACATCGCGTATATTGCTCGTTGCCAAACTTCCTTCTTCCTTCAAATTATGAAATTCAGTGTAATCAAACAGCGATCGATCTGGTGGAGTATTTCCGCCGCTATAATCCTCGCAGGTATAGTGTCGATGGCGATTTCTTGGAGTCGTCCCGACATCCGGGCACCGCTGCGCCCAAGTTTAGATTTTGTCGGCGGCACTCGCCTGCAATTTGAGCTCGACTGCACGAAACCGGAAAATTGTAAACCCATCGATCTTGCTGCTGTCCGCGAAGTCCTGGACGCCCAAGGTTTGGCAGGCAGCAGCATTCAAGTTATCGGCAAAGAACAGCGCGGTTTGTCGCTACGCACGAAAACTTTGGATGTCGAACAACGTACTAAGTTGCAAACAGCATTGAACGATAAAATAGGCGCTTTTGCCCCGAAATCTACTCAAATTGATACGGTTGGGCCTACCCTCGGTAAACAATTATTTACTTCGGGATTGTTGGCTGTATTTCTTTCCTTTGCTGGAATTACTATTTACCTGACATTCCGATTTCAGTTAGATTATGCCTTTTTTGCTTTTGTAGCTCTGTTTCACGACGTGTTCATTACTGTGGGTATTTTCTCAATTTTAGGTTTAGTTCAAGGTGTGGAAGTTGACAGTTTATTTGTAGTGGCAATCTTGACAATTATCGGTTTTTCTGTTAACGATACAGTGGTAATTTACGATCGCGTGCGCGAAGTAATCAAGCTAAATCCGGGACAGTCGATCGATCAAATTGTCGATGATGCGGTCATGCAGACGCTGGGAAGGTCAATTAACACGACGATGACAACGCTGCTGACATTGTTTTCAATCTTTTTGTTTGGCGGCGAAACCCTCAAATACTTTGCTTTAGCATTGATTGTCGGCTTTATTGCGGGTGCGTATTCGAGTATTTTCATTGCCAGCACGCTGCTAGCTTGGTGGCGCAGTCGCACCGGCCACTCTATCCCCGTCCCCGCAGAAGGAATCAACCAGTCAGAGGAAGTTTAATTGACTGTTGACGGTTAACTGGTGACGGTTAACTGTTGACTGTTGACTGACTAATAATAAATCATCAATAATCAATCACCAATGATAAATGGCAAATGACAAATGACAAATAATATCATGTCGAATCGAGCGATTAAAAGGGCGGGTTTTTGAGATTGTCAATTATTGGCAGATATTTTTCGTGAACCCGCCCCTACCGTATTAGGGGTAATCGACCGGACATAATATAACAAATAACAAATAACAAATGACTACTGACCAAACTTTTGAAATTGAAGTCCAAAGGCTTCACAAACTAACAGTTTACGGCCGCTGGTTAACAGTGATAGTGCTGTGGATTAGCGTCGGTTCTTTGAGCATTTGGGGTTTGCGCCGCGAAATCGCTTTGTGGTTAGAACACTTCACTTGGGCGGCGGTGCGCTACGGTTTATCTTTTAATCGTTGGCCGACTCTCGGTTTGGGTTTGTGCTTGGGAATGACTTTAGCAGTGCTAACTTGGCAAAGTCGCAATATGGTGCGAGGATTGCCCCTGCGGGAAAAACAGGGTTTGGAACAACAAGTTCGCCGCATTCGCCAACAGGGGCCGAGTCATCCTTTGTGGAAGTGGGTTTGCAAAGGTTCGCGGTAGCCGACGGGCTTTATTCTTTAGTCTCAAGCCAGAGGAACCAAAATTTGACAAGAAGCGGTTTCAACAGCCGAGTCCCTAACTTTTATTGCTCCTTCCTTCTTCCTTCTTCCTTCTTCCTTCTTCAGACTTCCTTCGGACTGACATCCGTTACATCCGTTACATCCGTTACAAAATCCGTTGCCGAACTTCCTTCTGCTATATCACGCAAAGCGAGGCAAAATCTGTGCTAGGGAAGACTGTTGAAGCGGAATTTCGATCGCAAATTCTGCTCCTTTTCCCGGTTCCGAAAAGCACTTCAATGCGCCGCCGTGTTGGTTGACAACAATTTCATAGCTAATCGACAGTCCCAAACCCGTTCCTTGGCCGACCGGCTTAGTAGTAAAGAAAGGGTCAAACAACCGCTTCCGAACATCTTCTGTCATCCCAGGGCCGTTGTCAGAAATTTTAATTATTACCTTTTTTTTCTCAATTAACTCGGTGCGAATCAGAATCGTAGGAATCAGGCGGGTAGAGTTAGAAACTGATGATTGAGTCGTTGTACAAGACTGATTTGGGTCGCATAAGTGCGACTTTTTTTGGTTGTTTTTATCTACATTTTCGTATGTATTAGACTCAACAAGAGCGTAAATTGCATTAAGTAAAATATTCATAAAAACCTGATTTAGCTGTCCGGGATAGCACTGCACCAGCGGCAATTCGCTGTATTCTTTGTGAATTTCGATCGCCTCCTGTCCCGGTTTCGCTTTAAGCTGGCTTTGCAACAGCATAATCGTGTTGTTGATACCGTCGTGAATGTTGACCTGCTTCATTTCAGCTTCGTCTAATCTGCAAAAATTCCGCAGCGACAAAACGATGTCGCGCACTCTTTCTGCACCTTGCTGCATAGAATTTAAGACTTGCGGCAAGTCTTCTAGCAAATAATCGAGTTCGATTTTTTCTGCTTCCGCTTCAATTGCTGCGATGGGCTCGGGACAGTGCTGTCGGTAGATGTCAAGCATCTGCATTAAAGCTTGCGTGTACTCTTTAGCGTGGTGCAAATTGCTGTAGATAAAGCCGATCGGATTGTTGATTTCGTGAGCTACTCCTGCTACTAACTGCCCCAAAGAAGACATTTTCTCTGTTTGAATTAGTTGAGTTTGAGTGCGCTGAAGTTCCAGCAGGGCAAGTTCGAGCTGTTGGGCTTGATGTCTCAATTGCGCTTGCGACTCTCGCATCGCCACGGTTGATAACTCGTGAATTTGCAACTGAGAAAGCAGCAGTTGGTGTACGTCTAAAAGTTTGTAAGTTTCCGGTTCTACTTGTACTACAATTGGTTCGTGGATTAATTCGGGCGATCGCTCCAAAGACTGCCGCACTGCTGTCATAATTGAGGTTTCGCGATCGAGAACCAACATATCCGTTTTAGTAAAGCGGTAGAGTATGAACAAAGGCTGTTGAGAAAATAACTCCAAGCTGTAGGGGCGGCTCATGTGTTCAAAATAACGCCGCCGCGAAATCATCCCTATAAACTTTCCTTGCTGAGTGATGATGATGCCCGGAACTAAAGGGTTTGCTTGAAAAATTTTAGCAACTTCGTCCCCCTGACACTCAGATTCTAGGAAAAAGTCGTACAGGGTTAATTCCTGTAGAGTCGATCGCAAACCAAGCGGCGATTTTAGGGGACTCAACCCGTCAGTTTCATACACTGCTCCCTCCTTTGGTAATTGGCAGTTGCGGTTGGCTGCTGGAGTCTTGCCTACTATTTAGACGGCCTTTTCAACTCTTTTTATAGCTTAGTCATCAACTTCCGTCTGCTCCCTGGAATCCCGTTAATTCAGCAGGATTTTTTTTGTCTTAAATCGTGCTGGTGTCCCCCGAAACGATATTGCAGGTTAGATTGATTTAGCAGCAGACACCCCTTTGAAACTTGACTATGTAGTAAATTTTATATATCCAAGATTTTGCTAATCCGAATATAACAGTCATAACTATTTTTAATGTTTGATGACATTAACTTGGTTCAGATGGATAGACATCTGCGAACTGTGGCAGTACATTTCGTATTACCCCTTGCGTAAAATTATATTACAATAAGACAAGAATAGCGACAAATCAGCAGCAGATCGCCCGATTTTAAAATTCAGGCAAAACAGGTTTCCGGCAATTGCCAATTAATCTCAATTGTCAGTTTTTTTGCACAAATGCCGCACTCAACCCGAAGATTGTATTGTAGGTAGTCTTCCAGCCAGGGACAGCCGATTGCGAGCAATTTGTCAAGTTCGGCAGATTATACTTTAGCCGCATCGACACTCCAAAGCCTCACCGACGAAATTTTTCCCGGCAGATGCTAAAGTTGTGCGATCGCAGCTAAAACTCACATTCCACACATCCGCTTGATGTGCCTTAAAAGTTTCCAGAAAAGTACCGTCGGGCCACCAACTTGAGATTCAAATTCTGTCGCTGGCAAATCCGACACGGAGAATCAAGAGGAAGCAGAAAAAATAATTCTATTTTACCCGACTTTTCCCCAACTTCAACTTCAATTTGAGGAAGTTGGTTTGGTTGCGGTAATATTTCGATCATTATTTCTTCTCCTCCCCCTTGATTTTAGGCAATTCTCATTAGAAACTCTAAGATGTTGATTTGAGGAACATCGGGGGGTGGGGTTTGGTTGGGCGATCGCACTGAGCTAAATTGAAATGACATTGGAGGAAAGTAAGCGACGGTTTCCATGTGCGGTTTCCCGAACTAGAGGTGGTAACTGTATACACGGCGGGGCGATCGTACTTTCAGTACAATGTCAGTATTTCAACCTGTACACCTGTTGAGCCTCAGTCTGTGAGAGTGTGAAAGTCGCTCTCATCCTTTCGTTGTCTGGATTGGAAGTTTTCCAAGGGTTAGGTGGCGCGAGGGTTAGAAGCAGACAGTTAACTAAACGGCACAAGGGAAGTCGGCCGCTAACGCCCACTGAGGAAGGAGTTTAGACTCTCACCGTCAAATCTCAATAGAGAAAAGCACCATAGCACCCCCAGCAATATCACCCAAAAGAATGATTGATAGAAAAAAAGTTGCGTGTTATATTTTAATATAATTCTATACAAAAATACTTTTACCTAAAAGGAGAACAAAAAATGGACACACCTACAGATCGCGAACAAGAACCAGTCGGGACAAGAGAACTCGAATCAATACCTGTATCTGAAAAAGTTTCGTCCCAAAAAGTTAATGACGTTAATTTTGAAACGACTCCTTTAGAAACCCCTACTTATACTCAGGAAAAAGTTAGCGTCGAGGAGGTAAAAATTAACGGAGACGATTTGGTTGCTAAAGTTAAAGAACTGATTCACGAAGGAAATATCCGCCGCATCATTATCAAAAATGAAGAGGGACGGATCTTAGTAGAAGTTCCTTTGACGGTGGGAGTAGTTGGTGGAGTCATCGGTGCGGCATTGTTTCCCGTCATTGCAGCAGTAGGAGCGATAGGTGCATTAGTCGCTCACATGACCATCATCATTGAAAGAACAGAATAAAAAAAATTCAGTTGTTAGTAAGGCTCCTGTCCGGTTAATATCCCGTAATCAAGCTTGTTGGTAGTGAGTACGACTATCCTCTCTTGATAGATGAGAAAAAACTTGTCTTTACTACTAAAAACTTAATTGTGGTTATCTAACCGGACTTGAACAAATTTCAAGCACAAACTGGCTTTATAAATATAGCAAGCGTTGCAGGAGTAGTAAAATTTTTACTACTCCTGCAAGGCTTGCTATATGCTTGCACAGCAAGCATTATAAATAACTCATTTAGCGGGTATTCTTTGTTGAAGTCCGGCTAATCCTATTCCTTTGGAGACTTGGGCAATCACTCTGGGGGTAGAGCCTGGTTAATATATTGGCGAGTTAGATTGGATACAAATGAAGGAAAAACCAAAAGTTCTCTAAACTCCCGAAGCAGAAAGCTGTTAAGCATTTAAACTGGGTATGAGAAAAACGCCCAACGTTTACACGTGAATCTTGTCTGAATCTTGACAGTGAGTTGAAATAAGTGATTCAAATGCTCAACAGCTTAGCTCAAGTTTTCAAACCAGAGCATCTCCTACAGACAAATATTTTTTGAAGAGTTGTGGCGAAGATAATTATGAAACCTAACGAAGAAAATAGTTCTAGCCGTGAAATTCATCAAGAAGTTCACACCGATGCAACTAACGGTCACGTCAGTACAACGCGAACCACTACAAGTGTTCCGAGTACAACTGCGAAGGCTTCTAAAGAAGCAGCTCATCACCAAGGTTATGTACAGGGTGAAATTGCCGAAAACCACCGCCAACTTGGAGTCCAAGAAGTCCGCGATAACGAGAATGCTGGTCGCGGGTTACTGTTAGGGATTCTTCTTACTTCTTTGGTAGGCTTAGTTCTGGGCAGTGTATATTACTTCAGTCGGGGTGAGGAGGCTCCTACTCCTACTGCTGCTCCTGTGATTGTTGTACCGAAAGCGAATCAGCCCTCAGCAACACCAGCTCCGACTCGGACTATAGAGAGAGAAAAAACGATCATTCAAAAGATTGTTCCGGTTCCGGTTCAACCATCTCCAGTTCAAAAGGGTACGCCGAGTCCTCAACCAAGTCCAGCTCAAAAGGCAACTCCGGCTCCTCAAGCAAGTCCGGCTCCCAATATCAATATTACAATTCCAAATTCACAGCAGCAAGATGCACCCGATCAGCAAGCAGCGCCGTCTCCATCTTCGCCGTCAAATAATACCAATACTACGGTTCCGAATTCGCAGAGGGAGCCAGCTTCCACTCCGCCAACTGCTGCACCTGAGAGTTCAGCTACTCCATCTCCAACTCAAGGTGAGGGCGCTCCTGGAGCAGGTACCAGCGGCGACACTAATACCGAAAGCCGGAGCGATTCTAATCCTACGGATACGGTTGTACCTGATAGCAACTCCGGCGCAGAGGGTGCGACTGGTTCACCGCAATAGAAGTTGGATGTCGAATTAGTCAGCCTGGGGTTCAAACCCCAGACTGATAGCTCAAGTCCTTTAAAGCTGATATCTGGCACCAGTCTCAAGAACAGGCTTTCCGGCCTGTTCCACAAAGAGTAGATTTGCTTGTGGGGAGTAGGGGTTGGGCTTCTAGCCCGCCCAAAAAAGGATTATTGAGAATGGTGCAACATATTAGTTAAAGAGGACTTTTTTTTATGGTTTAAACTGAAATCTGGCACCATTCTCAATTAGCCTGCTATAGGCGGGATCTCCTGCCCAAAACCTACTCCCCACAAGAAAAGAAAACTCATTCTTTGTGAAACAGGCCGGAAAGCCTGTTAAGCGAGAATGGTGCAACATCTCAGACTAACCGGACATTGTGGCTGAACTCAAGAAACCTGGTTTCTGCGGTGGAAAACCTTTTAAGAGTGTGCCAACCTATCCTAAGAAACTGTTTGGTGAACTAATTTAACTTTCCCTAAAGCCGTCTTCCTGCTGTCAAAGAGTTTCATCACGCCGGAGGTGATGGTCTCGATGACATCGGGAGCGCAGTAAGAGAGAAACTCTTCCGAAGAACTAGGATCTGCAAAAAACTCTTGAGCTTTCTTCAAAAAGTTTTCTGTTTCAGCAAAGCCGATAGATTTGATAATAAACGTAGAAACCGGGGAGTTTTTAATATCATAGCGCGATTCTTGATTGCGTCCTATTTCTAGCAGGTCTAACACTTCTCTTTGCAACTGACTGTCTAAGGGGTAGGCGCTCTGTCTGTTGGGCAAGTAATCCTCCAAAACCGAGGTTTTAAATCCTGGTGTGCGTAATTCTCCCATCATAGTTGAAAGCGGAATATCGCGCCCCAAACGGTAGGAAAGAGCTTCTAAAATGGCGATGGTAATTAGCTTTACCCCCAGATAAAGTTTAGCAACTTCGATATTTTTGCGAGTTCGGGCAATCAGGTTAGCGTAGGTTTCCTCGTCCGGCTCTTGCATAAACTGCTGGAAAACCAGTTCGGGTTTGAGGAAGTTCAAAAATCCTTCCATTTTTTGCAGAGACCTGCGATATCCGGCAACAGTATAGGAATTAACATTGGTCAATTCGTGGTTGGTTTCTGGCATCAAATTCCAGGTATTGTCTAAAAAATTAGAGGAATTGGGAGAGGCAAAATTCTCGACATCTCTATTGGCTAACCTGACAGAACGCTTGACAATTTCTACAATTTCTGCATAGCTCCATCCCAAGTTAAAATCGCGATTCGCACTTGCCAAACGCTGGTGCAAAAGTTCGATCGCACTCAAACCGCTGGGCGAAACGGGACGAAAAGGAATAGTAGCTTCGATGCAAGCGGCGATTTCGGCGATCGTACTAGGTGGCAAAAAAGGCTCCAAAGATTTGGCAGCAATAACGGCACTCAAAAATTCGTTTTGGCCGCCAAACGGAGAGAGAGTCTTGCCGGGAATAAACCCAAATACTGAGGCCACTAGGTGATACATGGCATCGTCGGGCAGTTCGGTTTCATTTCTAATAACTAACTGCGATCGCACCTCTTTGACAAAAGGACAAAGGGCGCTGCTAATATTGAAACTAACGCCCTGATCGACTTGCACGTACACGAGGTCGTGAAACAGCGCAGCCAGCACCTCGATCGGATCGACTGACCCCCCAACCTCAAAAATGTGTTCCGACGTGTGAAAGTAGCGCCAAGGCCCTCTCATCGTTTGAATAATTAGCTCTGCTATCTGCTCGAGCTTTGGAATGTCTACTCGACCTCCCAATTGCTCGATCGAGCTTACCAAGCAATCCAAGCACCGTTTTTGTTCTGCGAAAAGCTCCATTTACACACCTCCAGTGCATTCCCTGATTGTCTTGCGTTTGATTGCATGGTATCAAAACGCGCTGCGATCGTGCCATAATTCGTCACTCAAAAATTTCAAATTTTAGGGTGAAACAGGGAGAGGGGGCGAGAGAAAGAGGAAGAGCGAGGCAGAGCGAGGGAGAGCGAGGGAGAGAGAGAGCGAGAAATTAAATATTAAAAATTCTGCCGTTGTGGATCTTCGGGCAACTTGGGCGATCGGTATCATAAATTACAGTAAAAATGACATAAACTGGGTATAAACTTGATGAATTTTTGATGAAATTATGATGGGTTTTTGACAAAAGCTGTGGGTGGGTGGCATTGACACCAGCTTCAAGCTGCAGTGGTCTAAATACTGCGTGTAGCCTCAGAATAAGATTCCTAGACGTGCTGATAAACCTCTTGATATTTGCGCTGATACAATTGAGTTGATTAGCTTTCGGGCAGTTGGTCTAAAGCTTCCTATCGCCACTTTAACTGCTGCCTTGGTTTGCTGTCGCCTCCCCCAATCTAACACAAACAGAACTTACACAACTGTCACCAGTGATCCTGGCACCATGCAGCACAAAATCAGATAATAAACATGGGAAAATCGGGGGGTTTCAGTGGCTCAATTAAATAATTGGACAACATCAATCGACCTTAAATACCCGCTTAATCCCTTAGTCCCCCTCTGCTGGGACTTCGTATGTTTAGAAGTGATTTCAATCGCCGAATCAACTGTTATATTCCCAACTTTTTTAAGAAGTCGGGGATCGGGGGATTGTGTCTTTTGAGCCGTTGCTGACCAAGAATTTCTTGATCGTACCCCCCACGTGATTTATCCGTGGAATCAATCCCAAATCGAAAATCGAAAATCCTCAAGAAAGAGCATTTATCCGTGGGGTCGCCTCTAAAATCTAAAATCTAAAATCTAAAATCTAAAATCGATTGACTTACTGCATCCGATCGATCGTCCGATACTGCACCGCCTCCGCCACATGATTCGTTTTCAAGCTTTCATCCCCCGACAAATCAGCAATAGTTCTAGCAACCTTCAAAATGCGATCGCTCCCCCTCGCCGACAGCCCCAACTTCCGAATCGCCATCTCCAATAAATTCCGAGAAGCATCATCCAACTGACACCATTTATTAATGTGACTGCTTTGCATCTGGGCATTACAGCGCAAACTAGATTCCGACTGAAAACGGCGAGTTGCGAGTTCTCGCGCCCGCTGCACCCTCACCCGCACAGGTTCCGACTCCTCCCCCGTCGGCTGTCGCGTAATTTCCTCGGGTTTCAAACGATTTACGGCCACTTGCAAATCAATCCGATCCATCAAAGGCCCCGAAAGTTTAGCCCAATATTGCTCCCTCTTTTGCGGCGAACAAGTACACTGTTGAATCGAATCGCCGTAATAACCGCAAGCACAAGGATTCGTACTTGCAACTAAAGTGAATTGCGCCGGAAACATCACCGATTGTCTCGTCCGAGAAATCGTCACATAACCATCTTCCAGCGGTTGTCGCAAAAACTCCAAAACATCTCTTTTAAACTCAGTTAATTCATCCAAAAAAAGAATGCCACGATGTGCTAAAGAAATTTCGCCCGGACGCGGAAAACTGCCGCCACCTACCAAAGAAGGGCCGGATGCCGAATGGTGAGGACTGCGAAAAGGTCGATCGCCCACCAAGCTTCCCTTATCCTTCAGCAACCCCGCCACCGAATGAATCTGAGTTACATCCAAAGCTTCATCAAAAGTCAGCGGCGGCAAAATACCCGGCAAACGCCTCGCCAACATCGTCTTACCGCTCCCTGGCGGCCCCACAAAAATTAAATTGTGTCCCCCCGCCGCCGCAATTTCCAAAGCCCGCCGCGCGTGAATTTGCCCCTTTACATCCTTTAAATCTAGACCAGAAAACCGGGTTTTGGCTAACTCTTCTCTACCGTTTACTTCTACAGGCGAATAAACTTCAGGATTGTTCAAAAAATCAGTAACTGCAAAAATATTCTCAAAACCATAAACAGATATTCCGTGCACCAAAGCCGCTTCTTGCGCGTTACCAGCCGGTACAACCAACCCCGAAATACCCATTCTTTGAGCAGCAGCGGCGATCGGCAAAACCCCAGCCACAGGGCGCAAACTCCCATCTAAAGAAAGTTCCCCTAAAAACAAATAATCTCCCAAAAGTTGAGCGCTGACTTGTTCTGATGCTGCTAAAATGCCAATGGCGATCGGCAAATCAAAACTCGGCCCTTCCTTCCGCAAATCCGCCGGAGTCAAATTAATCACAATACTCCGCATCGGAAAAGCATATCCAGAATTTTTTAGCGTAGCCTTAACCCTTTCTTTAGCTTCTTGCACCGCAGAATCGGGCAACCCCACAACGACGATTTTCGGTAGCCCCCCTGACACATCAGCCTCAACACCCACCTTTACCGCGTCAATTCCAACGATCGATGCACTCCAAACCCTAGCAAGCATTTTTCTTTATCCTTAATTTGCCTGTCCTTGATTCATCATCTATTATGATTAACAATGACTAATGAATATCGGGAGAGGCGAGAAAAACTTTTCCTTGCCTCTTCTTTTTCTCCTCTTCCCTCTCTCCTGCTGAGTCTTCCCTCTTCCCACTTCCCCTTCTCCCTTCCGCCTTCTGCCCTCTTCCTTCTGCCCTCTTCCGTCAAACTCCATCCGTTAAATCCGTTACATCCGTTACACAATCCGTTGCCGAACTTCGTTAACAACCCATGACAACTCAAGAAACGCTTTTCAGCAAAATCATCCGCAAAGAGATTCCCGCAGACATCGTTTATGAGGACGACTTGGCCCTCGCGTTCCGAGATATCCATCCGCAAGCACCCGTCCACATCCTCGTCATCCCCAAACAGCCTATTGCCAAATTAGCCGATGCCGAGTCTGAAGATCATGCTCTCATGGGACACTTGCTGCTGACTGTCAAGCGGGTAGCAGAACAACTCGGACTTAGCAACGGCTATCGCGTCGTCATTAATAGCGGCAGCGACGGCGGCCAAACTGTAGACCACCTGCACCTTCACATTCTCGGCGGACGGCAGATGAAGTGGCCCCCAGGCTAAAGGCTAATTTTTACGCACAACTTGCGGACTCATCCTCAGAAACCCGGTTGATTTCTATTGCCCAGCGCCTCAGAAACCGGGTTTCTTTTTTCGTCAATAAACCCGGTTGATTGGCTCTGATTGAGAATGCAGCCCGATCGCACTAGAAACCCGGTTTTCACTATTCTCCAGATAAAAATTTTCCCTCGCAGAATCCACAGGGTATATGTGAATAAATATTAAAAATTCTCTACCCCAGACGTAATTAACAGATATTTAAACAGAAAGAGAATCGACCTGAAAAAAATAATTTGCTAAAACTGCTGAACCCATCTACAGCTAATAGATTCAGTTCTTCAGGTCGCTATATTTAACCTGTTATGTGGGTAATATTGCTTTGTAAAAAACTACAAATATTTACCAATAATCCAGTTTTTGTAAATGTTTGTAAAATCTTTAAATTGTCAGCAGTAATCCCTTGGCAAACTAGAGTGAATGGTGTTACTAATATAAGCGTGGGGCATCCCCACAACGAACCTTGAAAATTCAATTAAGCCATCATAAACCAAATGACAACAACCGTACAGCGTCGCGAAAGCGGCAACGTTTGGGAACGGTTCTGCGAGTGGGTAACTAGCACTGAAAACCGGATTTACATCGGTTGGTTCGGCGTCTTGATGATTCCTACCTTGCTGAGTGCCACCATCTGCTACATCATCGCCTTCATCGCTGCTCCTCCAGTGGACATCGACGGCATCCGCGAACCAGTTGCAGGTTCCTTGATGTACGGCAACAACATCATTACTGGTGCTGTTGTTCCTTCATCGAATGCTATAGGCTTGCACTTCTATCCCATCTGGGAAGCAGCTTCCCTCGATGAGTGGTTGTACAACGGCGGCCCCTACCAATTGGTAGTATTTCACTTCCTGATTGGCATTTTCTGCTACATGGGTCGTGAATGGGAATTGTCCTACCGCTTAGGTATGCGTCCTTGGATCTGCGTCGCTTACTCTGCACCTGTTGCAGCAGCAACCGCAGTATTCTTGATCTACCCGATCGGACAAGGCAGTTTTTCTGACGGTATGCCCTTGGGTATCAGCGGCACCTTCAACTTCATGATCGTGTTCCAAGCCGAGCACAACATCCTGATGCACCCCTTCCACATGTTGGGAGTTGCTGGTGTCTTCGGCGGTGCTCTGTTCTCCGCCATGCACGGTTCCTTGGTAACATCTTCTTTGGTTCGCGAAACAACCGAAACTGAATCTTTGAACTACGGTTACAAATTCGGTCAGGAAGAAGAAACCTACAACATCGTTGCAGCCCACGGCTACTTCGGTCGGTTAATCTTCCAATACGCGAGCTTTAACAACAGCCGTTCTTTGCACTTCTTGTTAGGTGCATGGCCAGTTGTCGGTATCTGGTTTACCTCTTTGGGTATTTCCACGATGGCCTTCAACTTGAACGGTTTCAACTTCAACCAATCGATTATCGACTCGCAAGGTCGCGTCATCAACACTTGGGCTGATGTCATCAACCGCGCTAACTTGGGTATGGAAGTAATGCACGAGCGCAACGCTCACAACTTCCCCCTCGACTTGGCGGCCGGTGAAACAACTCCCGTAGCTTTGGTTGCTCCTTCCATCAACGGCTAAATTTAGCTTTTGATTAACAAAAAGCGCTCCTAGAAATAGGGGCGCTTTTTGTTTGAGCAAGTATAATTTGATAGATTTTTTTCTGTTAAATCCGTTAAATATCACATCTTGCACCATTCTCAGGAACAGGCAAGATGCCTGTTCCACAAAGAGTGAATTTTCTTGTGGAACAGGCATCTTGCCTGTTCATAAAAAGCTTATTGAGAATGGTGCAACTTCTCAGTTGAATCCGTTAAATCTATTAAATCTCGTACACTGCGCGTTTCCGAGCTTCCTTCTTCCCGATCGATCTGATATATTGATTAAGAATTATTATTTTTGGCAATCATCAAAGTGGCGATATTTAACAGGCACAAATTTGAAAAACTCGTGGTTCATAAATCCAAAACATTAGCCTGGGCGATCGCACTTTTCAGCGGCATTTTGATGGCATTGACAACCGCACCAGTAAATGCTTGGCTATTGGCTTGGGTAGCATTAGCTCCGCTGTGGGTTTTGGTTGTCAGTTATCAAAAGCCAAAAATAGAACAACAAAAACAAAAATTTCTCTTTCTTCCTTCTTTCCTCAAAATCCATCCGTTACATCCGTTACAGAATCCGTTGCCGAACTTCCTTCTTCCTTCACTGTGGGGAATTGGCTATCACGGATTAGCCTTATCTTGGATTATGGGAATTCACCCGATGACTTGGTTGGGAGTTCCTTGGTGGCCGAGTTTGGCGATCGCACTTTTTTGCTGGGCATTCATCACCCTCTGGGGAGCAGCCTTAGTCGCCGTTTGGGCGTGGCTATTTGCGATCGCAATTTCCAAAATTAGTGGCACAGGCATCTTGCCTCTGATTTCCCAAAAAATTAGTGGCACAGGCATCTTGCCTGTGATTTCCGAAAAAATTAGTGGCACAGGCATCTTGCCTGTGATTCCCCAAAAAATTAGTGGCACAGGCATCTTGCCTGTGATTCCCCAAAAAATTAGTGGCACAGGCATCTTGCCTGTGATTCGCGTTTTAATTGGCACAGCTTTGTGGTGCGCCTTAGAAAGTATTTGGAGTACAGGTTCGCTGTGGTGGACATCCCTATCATATACCCAAAGCCCGCACAATTTAGCAATATTGCACCTCGGTCAACTCTCCGGGCCCAGCGCAGTAACAGCCGCTATTGTAGCAGTAAATGGCTTAATCGCCGAAACTTGGCTCGAAGGAAGAAGTCAGAAAGAAGAAGTCAGAAGAAAGAAGTGGATTCCTTATATTTTGCCTGCGAGTTTGTGTTTAGTTTTGCATATTGCAGGATGGAGCTTATACAACCGCCCATTGAATCAAGAAGCTGCAACCGCTTTAAAGATTGGCATTATTCAAGGCAATATTCCTAACGAGATTAAGTTTGACTCAGCGGGTTGGGGGCGCGCTTTGGAAGGTTACACCACTGGATACAAACAGTTAGCCGACAGGAAAGTCGATGCTGTGTTAATTCCAGAGACGGCTTTGCCTTTTATCTGGACAAACGAGTATCAGCGTTCTACTCTTTCCTTTTACAAAGCTATTCTCGAACGCGGCGTTGTGGCTTGGGTTGGAGGATTCGGACAGCAAGAGAATAGTATCACTAACAGCTTATTGGCGATCGATCGCACTGGAGAAATTGTCGGTCGCTACGATAAACTAAAGCTAGTGCCTTTAGGCGAATATATCCCTTTTTACGAAATTTTAGGCGGGATTATTAATCGGCTTTCCCCCTTAGATGCTCATTTAGTAGCCGGCAATTCTCAACAATTGTTTGATACGCCGTTTGGTCGCGCCATTGTCGGAATTTGTTACGATTCGGCGTTTGCTGAAATTTTTCGATATCAGGCGGCGAAGGGAGGCGAATTTATGATCACAGCTTCCAACAATGCCCATTACAAACCCCCAATGTTGGCTCAACATCACGCTCTAGATGTGATGCGGGCAATTGAGACGGATAGATGGGCAGTTATCGCAACTAATACGGGTTACTCTGCTTTTGTAAATCCTCGCGGCGAGACGGTTTGGAAGTCTGGAATTAATACCTATGAAGTCCGAGATGCTACTATTTATCGGCGGCAAACTCGGACTTTGTACGTGCGGTGGGGAGATTGGCTGACGCCTGTATTGTTAGTATTGGCTGGGTTAATGCGGTTAATTGTTAGAAATTAACCCGTCGGTTATACGATTTTAGATTTTCGATACCAATCTAAAATCTAAAATCGTCGGACTTTGTACGTGCGGCGGGGAGATTGGCTGACGCCTTTATTGTTAGTCTTGCCTGGGTTAATGCGGTTGATTGTTCAAAATTAACCAGAAGATTTTAGATTTTATCTTTTATATACCAATCTAAAATCTAAAATCTAAAATCTAAAATCGAATGACTCTACTTATCTTTCACGCGCTCGTGAATGCTAGGAGATAAAGAAATTAAATCGTCGATATTGCGCTGCATGGTAGCACAAATATTGGTCAAAGGCAAATCATTGGTATCGTGCCCGAAGGGATTTTCTATTTCAATGCCGATTTCTTCGATGCCGAACAAAGTAAAACTAATTAAAGCCACAACTGGGCCGGTTCCCCAAGCCAAATCTTGCACCATTTGAAAGGGCAATGCCAAACAGTAAAGCAACAATAGTTGTTTCAGGTGAATCGCGTAAGCCAAAGGGATAGGCGTCTTCAAAATCCGCTCGCAGCCGCCTAATACATCAATCATAGAGTTGATCAAGTCCTTCATACCAGTTAACTGATAGACATCGAGGCAATTGCGCTCGTACTGATCGTGCAAGTAATCCTCAATCCAAAAGGCAATTTCTAACGGGGGATTGTGCATCGATTTGAGATGTTGGTACTGCGCGGAGGACATTAACGGCTCTAATTCTGGATTTACTGATTCTTGCCGCAAGTGCAGTTTCATCGCCACTGCAAAGGCAGGTAACAGGCGCAGGGCTGACTTTTTGAGTTGGATATCCTGCGGGTCTTTTTCCTCAATTGCTACCCAGATTTGGCGCGCCAAATTGCGGACGTTGTTGATTAAAGTACCCCAAGCTTTTCGACCTTCCCAAAATCTGTCGTAGGCTGTATTTGTCCGAAAAACTAACAGTAAACCCAGGACAATACTCGGTACAATACTCGACAAAGTTGGCAAGGAAACCGGCAACTTAAAAAAGTGCAGCAGGGAAATAAAAACTCCAAAGCCACCGCACAGCAAAACGCGGGGCCAAATTGACGGAATCACAGACACCCGAACCTGTAATGCACTTTTAAACCAAGGCGGTCGATCGCCACTCATGCAAGTCTCCTCATTAAATTAGTAGTCTGTCCCCTAGGGCGGGCAGCGCAAACGCCTGCTACACTTAGTTCTGCGGTTCCCGCCAGTCGATTTGAGATTCGAGATTTTAGACTGACTCCACAGATAAATCTGGGGGGTTTGAACTAGAGTCTAAAATTTTTTGGTCTTCACGACTGCTGTCAGGGCTTGTATCCCTCTTGGGGTGCGGTGAGAGCTTCCGAAAAAAGCTTTCCTACAAACAACCTTTGGATTTTACCCAAAAAACTCATCAGCATCAATCTAAAATCTAAAATCTAAAATCTACAATTGATTGACGCAGTGACTTAATTCGGTAAGATTAATCATGTATCTTTAAACCTCAGCTTCCGTGCAAGAGCTACCGACATCTGTGCCCCCGCATTTTCACCGATTGCCAAACCAACGGTGGCAAATTTATTCGCCTCAACCACAGCAAGCCGAACAGTTTGCCACTGAAATCGGTTTGTCGCCCTTGCTGGCACAGGTACTGATTAACCGGGGAATCGATTCGCTTAAAGAAGTCCAAGGGTTTATCGAACCGGAATCTCTGGTTTTGCCCCCACCAAAAGATGAGTTTCCCGATTTGGCTGCGAGTGTCAAATTGTTGCGGGAGGCGATTTCGGGAGGGCAAAAAATTGCGATTTGCGGCGACTACGATGCTGACGGGATGACGAGCACGGCTTTGTTGCTGCGAGCTCTCAGGACTCTGGGGGCGAATGTGGATTATGCTATTCCGAGCCGGATGCGAGAAGGTTATGGGATTAACGATCGCATTGTAGAAGAATTTCACTCCGAAGGTGTCGCTCTCATTCTCACGGTTGACAACGGAATTGCAGCCTACGGCCCGGTTGCCAGAGCGCGAGAACTCGGTGTCAAAGTTATTATTACAGACCACCACGATTTACCCCCAAAACTGCCGCCGGCAGATGCTATTCTCAACCCGAAATTAATTGCGGAATCTTCACCTTATCGCGGTTTAGCTGGCGTAGGCGTTGCTTATGTTTTGGCTATTACTTTGGCGATTGATATGCAGAAAGTTGGGGGGTTGGTGAATCCGCTGCTGGAGTTATTTACTTTAGGAACTATTGCGGATTTAGCGCCTTTGACAGGAGTTAATCGGCGCTGGGTGAAGCGGGGTTTGCGGCTGTTGCCTCACTCGCAATTGGCTGGTATTCAGGCTTTGATTCAGGTGGCTGGAGTGCAGCCGGGAAGTGCGGAAAGTTCATCTATTCTCAACTCAAAACTCAAGGGCGGGCACGGGGGCACCGCCCCTACTCAAAATTCCTTAAAGCCTGAAGATATTGGTTTTCGACTTGGGCCCCGGATTAATGCTGTGGGGCGGCTGGCTGATCCTCAAATTGTGATAGAGTTGCTGACTACGGACGATCGCGAATTAGCTCTCAAAAACGCGATGCAGTGCGAACAAATCAATCAGCGCAGGCAGGAGTTGTGCCAAGAAATTGAGCAAGAAGCCATTGCTTGGTGCGAGAAAAGTGAGCTAGACTTGCAGCAAGAACGAGTTTTAGTTGTGGTGCAACCGGGTTGGCACCACGGGGTGATCGGGATTGTAGCTTCTCGGTTAGTGGAACGCTACGGCGTACCTGTGTTTATTGGTACTTTTGAGGATGAGGGCGGGCACGGGGGCACCGCCCCTACAACCTCATCCTCCTCCGTGCCCCCGTGCCCGCCCGCTAAAATTATCAGGGGTTCGGCGAGGGGAATTCCTGAGTTTAATGTATTTGACGGGCTGAATTTTTGCGCGGATTTATTAACTAAATTTGGCGGACACAAAGCGGCTGGCGGTTTTTCGATGCCGGCCCAGAATCTCGAACAATTCCGCAATCAACTGTCAATTTTTGCCAATCAATGTTTGCAGCCGGAACACTTAAAACCGCTGGTTTCAGTTGACGTGCGAGCGGATTTGGCTGAGATTAATCTTGACCTTTACCGACAAATTGATGCTCTGGAACCTTGCGGGATTGAAAATAAGGCTCCTGTATTTTGGACGCCTAATGTTTGCATAACTGAACAGAAAATTGTGGGTAAAGGAGGTCACGTTAAACTAACTGCAAGTCAAGATGGAAATGTATCGGCTAGTGTGAAGGCGATTGCTTGGCGTTGGGGGGAATATTTTCCTTTGCCTCGGCGGGTTGATATTGCTTACCGATTGCGGGAAAATAGTTTTAATGGCAAGACATCGGTTGAGTTAGAATTGTTGGGCGCTCGGCTACCGGCAAATGCTGCTACTTCGAGGCTGCCGAGGTTCGGAAAAGTTGAGTTTGATTATTGCGATCGCACTTATTCTTGCAGTCTGTCTCCTGCAGGATCGATCGAAGAATTGAGAATTCGCAACTCTCAAGGGCAAGTTTTGGCTGTCGCACCCGGACAAAACATCGGTTTGTTAGGCAACTCCCGCAAAGATGCTAGAGAAGTGGATGTATCTCTACCTTTTTTTGAGAATTTGATTCAAACTGCTAAACACGCCCTGGGTATTGGATAACTCGGTATTTGATCGGAAATCTCGTGCAGCAGCGAAAATTGGCGATCGAGCGTTGTGAATTTTGCCTAATTTAAAACTCAAAACTCCCAACTATCGATCGCCGCCTAGCGTGCTATAATTACAGGTCGCCGCCTTTAGCAGCCAAGAGAAAAATCACGATCGGGCCAGAAAGCACGACGGCTGCGAGTAAAGCTACCTGAACAATGAGTTGGTAGTCTACACCACCCATACCACTGAAAAGATCGGTTATAAAGTCCATTTGTCCTCCTGACTGTAGTGATTAAGTCTAGATTGTTGCATTAGAAAATCCGCTTCTGATTTTACCGGGCGATCGACCATATTTTTTAAGGAACTTTACAAAATTCAACAAAATGTAAACTACGATCGACCTCTCAGTCACAGGAAACCAGGGATTTGATGCCCCTTCCCGGAAAGTCCCCCCAATCTCAAATCTCAAATCTAAAATCGAACCGCCCCTTCGGGATCTCCGTCCCCGGCGCTGGCAATTGATATACTTGAAGAGCCCAAATCTCCTAAAGTTTGGCATTTTCCACATAATGCTCCGAATCTAAAATCTAAAATCTAAAATCTAAAATCTAAAATCAAACTATGGCTACTTGGCGTTGCGTAAAGCAGTGCGGTGCTTGTTGTTACCTCGACCCAACAGAGCGCCCAGACTTAGACGAGTATTTATCAGAAGACGAATTAGCGCTCTATTTGAGCTTAGTCGGAGAGGACGGTTGGTGTATCAATTTTGACAGAGCGACGCGAGAATGCGGAATTTATGCCGATCGACCGCGCTTTTGTCGGGTAGACTCAGAGGTGTTTCAGGATATGTACGGCGTTGAGCCGACTGAATTGAACGATTTCGCGATCGAGTGCTGCTTGGAACACATTGAAGATCTTTATGGCGATCGATCTTTGGAAATGATCCGTTTCAGGCAAGAAGTCGGCATTCTGGCTCATCCTGGCAACTGATCGAGTCATCAAACAAGCAGGCGCGAAACACAAATCTTGTAGGGGCGGATTTTACAAATTGTTTGGGGGAACTGACTAATCATCTGTAAAACAAACTTATGGCTCTGTTTCTTTCAAAAATAGGAGTATAACTTCTGGATAGACTACCAAGTCTTCAATCAGGGAAAATTAAACTAATGATTACTTTACAATGTAAGTTAAAACCGGAAGACTACATTAAAGCACAGTATTTGCATATGCAACCAAGCCCCTGGTTAAAGTATCTTGGCATTACTTTGTTGAGTTTGTGCTTAGTTGTTTTGGTTGCTTCAGCGCCTTCATCAGTCTCCTTGACTACTACTTTTAGTGCTTTTGCTCCTATATTCCTTTTGGGTTTGTTGTATGCGTTTATTCTATTTGCTGTTATTCCTTGGAAGGTGCGTCGAATATTTGCACAACAGAAGACACTTCATGTTGAATATCAAACCGCGATCTCTCCCGAAATGATTGAAAGCACCTCTGAAAATGGAACTATGAGGATGCGTTTGTCTGATTTTCACAAGTACAAAGTTGGCAAAGACCTAATTCTTCTGTATCATTCTCAAGCGTTATTTCATATGTTTCCGCGTCGTTTTTTTGCATCAGAGGAAGATTTCAAAACTTTTCTTTCTTACCTTGAAGCTAATCTTGGTAGTCCAAAGCGTTAGTGGAGAGGCAATTATGCCAACAAAAGTTTGTGAAGGCTGAGTTAAAGAGTTAAATCGACTGAATCTTTTAAGATACAAGGTGCGGGTTTGGTTAAAATCTCGAATCGGAGCGGCTGTATGGTTGCAAAATCTGCCCCCTCGTCTCGTTAGAATAGAAAAATCAAGGAAATATAGCGCAGTTGAGTTGAGTAATGAGCAATCGAGACGGTTTTACAGGGGGATTTATTGCTGGGGCTGCGGTTGGTGGCCTAGTCGGCGCAGTTTTGGGGGCGGTGCTATCGAGGCGCGCTGCGGAGGCTTTGCTGAGTGAACCTTCAGAAGCAAAGACAAGAAAGATCCGCCAGAGGAAAGCCGGTCAACTCGAAGCCGACAGTATGGAAGTAGCAAGGCTGAGTTTAGAAGATAAAATTGCTCAGCTAAATCAGGCAATAGATGACGTGCGGCTGCAACTCGGCGACGTAAACGGGAATGCGCCGGCGCCCGGCAGCGAGGGTTCGACCGCCAAAGACTCCTGAATCCCTTTAAAATTTTAGATTAGTCGGGCCGATCGATGCGCGCTACTGACATCTTGCACCATTCTCGCTTCACAGGCCCGAAAGGCCTGTGAAGCCAAGAGTGAATTTTATTCTGGGCCGTTACTCTTCTAGCCCGCCCGTAAACAGCCTCATGCTCCCCCTCTCCCCCACCTATGCTAAACTTTAAGTTAAAGTGTCTGTAAACTTTACTCAAACTACAAGCAAAATTTATGAGTTCTTCCATAGGCCTTTTGGCAACCACGCTGTCCACATTTCTGCAAATCTATGTAGCCCTGATGATTATTCGGGTGCTGTTAAGCTGGTTCCCTAACATTAATTGGTACGACCCCCCGTTTTCGATTTTGAGTCAGTTAACAGACCCTTACCTCAATCTATTCCGATCGATTATCCCCCCCTTGGGAGGGATTGACTTTTCGCCACTAATTGCGTTTTTTGTACTGCAGTTCGGCTCGGAATTCTTGATCGGTCTTTTGACCAGCTTGCAAACATCCTTGTAGTTTGAAAAGCTTAAGTTTTTCAGCATCGAGCGTAAATTGTTTTGCCGACCTAGCTGCCGACAACTAAATTTTAGATTTGACATTTTTAGATGAACTCCCCGGTTGAAAAGGTGGGGAGTTCATCTTACATGAGAAATGAGAAATTGCCAGCCACTCAACAATCTCCTATCAATTCCGGTGTTACCGGAATGATGGGGAGTGGGGAGTGGGGAGTGGGGAAATGTGGAATTATTGACCTTGACTTTATCATTCCCATCCAACCAGAAACAATCTCAAATCTAAAATCTCAAACTGCATCGCAATTTCACGGCCAGCCAACCCAAAATCTCAAATCAGCAATCTAAAATCTCAAATAGTTTCGTTAGCGGCGAACCACGCCCGTAAAACCTGTAGCTTTAAATTGCTTGAGCTTCAAAGGTGTTCTCTGATTGGCTGCAACGGAAATTCTGAGCTGAAAATCGCTAACTCCGGGAGGAACTACTTCTATAGAACCCAACCGAGTCCGGTTTTGCATCACCGGATTGTCGTCAGCATCATAAATGCGGCCGAAAATATCGGCATTGACAACTGGTTTGCCCGTGCTATTTTCAGCTTTCCCAGTAATCAAAAAGCAGGTAGCTTCCATAGAACTGCCGCTGGTGACTGTTCCTTCTCCCATTTCGGCCGGACATTCGCGATAAGAAAGGTCGGAAAGTTTAATCTGCGTCAGAGCCCAAGCAGGTGGAGTGAATACCAAACTAAAAATTCCGATTAGGCAAGTAGCAAAAAAAAGGCTGATAGCTCGAAATTTCATAAATGGCGGGGGAACTATATTTTAATTCTCAGCTTAGCGCGAATTTGGCCTCAAATTCCTGCTTATAGGAATTATGAAAACTACAGCTACTTTTTGAAGAAATGGCATTAATCTAGACCTAAATGCTGACGTAAAGCTTGGCGCATCACATCAAGTGGGACGGATTCTTGATCCAGCCAAATTTTTAAGGCGGCTGCTCCTTGTTGAACTAGCATTTCGAGTCCGTCAATAGCTCGCGCTCCCCTAAGCTGTGCATCTTTGAGAAACTGGGTAGGATTAGGGGTGTAAATTAAATCATAGACGATCGCACCTGCTGAAATTCGATCGAGCGCACCAGCCGCAACCGGCGACTTTTCCCCCTGCGGATACATCCCCACAGGCGTCGTGTTCACCAGCAAATCTGCCTGCGAGATTAAGCTTGACAAATTATCCCAAGTATGCACCTGCAAATTATGCACGGGCATCGGAGAATTGACCCAACTCTGCTGAAATTCCGCTAAATTTTTTTCGTTGCGGCCGACAACGTGAATCTCTGCACATCCCAATTGAGCGCATCCAGCTACAACAGCTCTCGCAGCCCCGCCATTCCCCAAAATTACTGCTACTTTCTGACTCCAATCGGAACCCGGAGATCCCCCTAAATCCCCCTTAAGAAGGGGGACTTTGACACAATTCTCCCCCCTTTGTAGGGGCGGTGCCCCCGTGCCCGCCCTACGAGGGGGATCTGAATCTGATTGGAAAGTTTGAAAACCCCCCGTTTGCAGCGGCGCGAGAAAGCCTTCAACGTCAGTATTTGTGCCGCACCAACCTTTATCAGTTAGGTATACGGTATTGACTGCGCCGATCGATCGGGCGATCGGGGAAACTTCCGACAACAGTGGTAGGATTGCTTGTTTGTGCGGAATCGTGATGCTAAATCCCCGAACGCCGATCGCCGCAAATCCTGCAAGAGCAACCTTTAAATCCTCTGGTTTTACTGGAAACGGCAAATAAACAAAATCGACTCCCAAGTGGGAAATAGCAGCATTGTGCATCGCCGGCGACAGAGAATGTTCGACGGGATGACCAATTACTCCCAACAGTTTAGTAGTGCCTTTAATCATTGTTGTTAGTTGACTGTTGACTGTTGACTGTTGACTGTTGACTGTTAACGGTTGACTGTTGAGAGTTGACTGTTGATCGGGCAATGCTGTTGACTTTTGACTGTTGACTTTTGTTAGTTTTCATAGCACATCCTGCTACAATAACGCCCTTATTCTTTAGTCCGCTAGAAGTGAACTTCGTTTGACCGAAGAGCGATTTCAACCGTCAACTGTCAACTGTCAACCGTCAACTGTCAACTGTCAACGGTCAACTGTCAACTGTTTGTCGAAACTCTTTGGCGTCAGCCAAAATCGGATTGACATCAAACCAGTAATCCTCGCCGTAACGGTATTCAAACACCCAGAGACTCCGCAGCAATATTTGGTATTTAGTTTCCCCGTTCACAGTTTTGGTAGCGGATACTTGGCGCAGCAATTGCCACTCATCAGGTTCGATCGCCAAAGTAAGCTGGTGGCGGCGCTGGACGATCACATTTTCCAAAGTTTCCCGCGACAGAGGAGGGTCTTGTTTCTGCAGACAGCCATACAGTAGTTGCAGCAAATTGCGGACATGACCCCCGCTGACTCGACACAGGCGATCGAGAGTTTCCGCAGAGTCGAAAACTTGGCCCACCAAAGCATAGCGCTGCGAAGGATGCACCGTCGGAAAGGCACGCGCCAGAACCATCTGCCGCAGCAATTCCACACCCTCAGAGCACTCAGAACCGTCGCTCAACTGCACCGGCACCATCGGCAAAACCTTCGGATCTACCCCAAATCGATTGGTCAACTGGCCCAAATCGTTAGAGAAAATCAGCACCAAAGGAATTGTATACACGACGTGGCAATTTAGTCTTGCCAACTGTTCGCCGCGATCGACAAACAGGTATTCCGGCTGCAGTCGCCCCGTCGGTTTCGCGCACAGGTGTATGCGATCGAGATTGTCGATAATTACTACAAGTCCTTGTTTCCCCTGGCGTTTGAGTTCTTGATTAGCCGGCTCCAGCAACTCCTTATTCAGTGCATCTAAAATTACGTTAGTTCGCGGCTCCAAATATTGCCTCAACTCCGATCGCAGATTCGGAGCATCTTTCGCCTTAGCAGTAATTTTGCCAATTCCCAACGCCAGAGAAAATTCTCCCTCCGTGCTGGCATTTATTTCCCCTAAACCAGGGACATTAGCTTCAGCGCTCAAGTCTATTTGAGTTTGAAAAACATCAGCAACCCCTTTGAGCAAAGCTTTAAAACCCGTCGGTTGCAGCTTGATTTTCATTTTCTCAATGCTTTCGCTCACCTGACGAGCAACGCTCAACAAAATGTCAGTGATATCTACATCTGCCATGTCTAAGTCTTTACTCGACTCAAAGTAAACAACATGAAATCCTTGTTGCTGCAATTGAGCTTGCAGCCGCAGCAATTCTGTTGATTTACCAGAGCCGATGTGACCGGTGAATAGTTGACAGGTAGGTGCATCGGGGGACAGACGGCTGATGGTGCGCTCCAATTGTTCTACGATCGTGCCGCCCCGCACTGATGAGAAATCGATATAGTATTGTCGGTCTTCTTGATTTGCTACTGCCAGGGTGTAGCTGGGATTGCAGGCGCTATAAAATTTCTGTAAATTTAGTTCCATACCCTGTTCGCTCAAAACTACATTATGCCCTAATAGCTTATTCGTTTCGCTACTTTACGAATCAGAACAAGTGGCTTGTTTATTGGGCTGTTTTATTTTGCGGTCAATTTCTTGATGTAGCTCATACAATTTTAGATTTTAGATTTTAGATTTTAGATTTTAGATGGGTAAGGACTCATCACTATCGGGGTTTGGTTATTCCCTCCCTGGCTATTCTTTTTTTAAACTTTTATCATCATACGCACTCACCAATTATACCTAATTTTTGCCTACAGGGAATGAATGGAAGTCACTAATACCCCCATAAATAAGTAATTTATCCTCGTACAGCGAGCGCGACTTCATTGGCATCACAGACGAAAATTTGGCAGTAATGTTCTCGGATCACAGTTGCTATTTGAGTACGGTTAACCGAATACAAAAAGGGTCGGTGTTAGATCGATATACCCAGATCCCCGACTTCTCAAAGAAGTCGGGGATCTAATAGAAAAGCGTTTTACATTTAATTAGAGCGACCTACTTATTTTTGAGCAATTCTACCATTTTGTGACCGACACCTGCTGCAGAAGCGGGATTTTGGCCTGTGACGAGCCTCTCGCTCGCGACAACATGAGCCTGAAAATTAGGAACTTTCGTAAAATTAGCGCCGCGTTCAATTAATGTCGCCTCCAGCAAAAAGGGCACTATTTCAGTCAGTTCCACAGCGGCTTCCTCTTCATTAGTAAAAGCAGCCACAGTCTTATTTGCAACCAGGTATTCACCATCCGACAACTTAAGATTAACTAACGCCGCCGGCCCGTGACAGACAGCACCCACAATGCCACCTGCTTCGTAAATAGCAGCAGCAATCGCAGCAAGTTCCTGGTTATCGGCAAAATCCCACATTGTACCGTGTCCCCCAGCGTAGAAAATAGCGCCATATTCTGCGGGGTCAATTTGTGCAGGATTGAGAGTATTTTCCACTCGCGCCACCTGTTGCAAATCCTCTAAAAAAGCCTTATTTAGCGGATCTTCTAAATCAACCCCAACCATTGGAGCTTTACCGCCTTTGGGGCTGACAAAATCTACCGTTAATCCAGCTTTAGTAAATGCGTCCAAGGGATGCGTCACCTCTGGGAGATAAAAACCCGTTTCTTTACCAGTGTCGCCGAGAGTATCGTGGCTGGTTAAAACAATCAGAACTTTTTGGCTAGTCATCGTCTATTCCTCTTACTATCAGGTGTGTTTGTGCCTGTTGTTCTAATCCTAGGTGGAATTTATCTAAAATACAAATTATAAAATTTTAGAGCTGGTATAAATCTATTTATGATTAACTTTGAATGGTATCGCAGCTTTATCGAGGTTTACCGCGTGGGAACCGTATCGGGGGCCGCCCAAGTTCTCCACCTCACGCAACCGGCTGTTAGCCAACACGTCGCAGCAAGAGAGTCAGCTTTGGGAAATCCCTTGTTTCAAAGGACTCCGAGGCGGATGGTTCCCACGGAAGCGGGACAAAGACTTTATACTCAAATTGCTGGTGCGATCGAGAAACTCGAATCAATTCCCCACAAAAACTCAACATCCCAAACTCCGCAAACAATCAGAATCGGTACGCCCCAAGAATTTTTTACAGAGCAAATACTGGGTAAATTACCACAGGACGATCGCACTTTTTACACGGTACAATGCTGTTAACTCTACCTTGGATTGCTTACAGTGAAGAATTGCCGATCGCCCGCCGCTTTTGGCGCGTGGTGTTTGGCAGAAGAATCGACGTTCATCCCAAACTAATTATTCCCGATTTAAGAGCAATTAGACAAGCCGTTGAATCGGGATTTGGCTTTAGCGTTCTTCCCGACTACTTGTGTAGCGATCCGGTGAAAGAAAATCGCTTGACACTTGTGCTTAAACCTGCACAGGCTGTTACCAATCGCATCTGGCTGGCTTTTCGGAAATCTCAAAGACAGTTACCAAAAATCCAACGGATGTTAGAATTTTGCAAATTTTAATAAGTCTATAAAGTTTTAATCCCCTCGCGGGTAAAAGTGAATTGCGACTTTATTTTCACATTTTTGCTCAATCCTCGATTGCCTCAATACCAAGTTGCTTAAGTCGCTCAAGATGCTCCTTCATGGCTTTGAGCTGTTCTGGGGTGTGTCCCTGCCAATCTGTAACCTCACCAGAAACCCGTAGCGGATTCCGAGAACGGTATGACTTTGTTGGGTTTCCAGGGAACTTCTTGTCCGTCAAATTGGGGTCATCTTCAATCGGACCAGTCGGCTCTACTATATAAATTCTGTCTGGTCCTTCGCCCAAGGCAAGTTCAGCTCCCCAAATAGCAGCATCCAAGGTGGCGGTTAGATACACATAGGATGCCTTCTTCCTCTTACCGTAGTTTGAATTAAAGCCGGGTTCAATCAGGTCTCCCTGCTTCAGATTTGCCTTAGTGCCATGATAGAACTTTTGTGAACTTAGGTCTATTGACTTGTCCTCACTTCTGTTTGTTATCATTGTCGTTTCTTTGTGAATGTCTTTTCTTTTACTACACCTCAGCAGGCTGTTTTTCTTGAGTCTTGAGACACTCCGTTGCCGATTTCGATTCAGCCTGCGCTTCCTCCGACTGAGTAGCTAGCCCATCCTGATAAGCCTTTTCATCACCACCAAAGGAAGCTAGGGATGGAGCAAGGCGGTGAGCCTTGTTCAACCAGACATCTTCAGGTGTTAAAGGTAACATCACCAAAAATCCCCCGCTACAGCATTACCATAGCGAGGGATTTTTGTCAACCTAGAAAATCAACTTTCTTGCAGTTTGTTGTTAGCTTCTGTCAGTAGCAGCTACTGGTTCAAAGCTTGGAACCACCAACTCACCATTCTGCTTAGTGAGTTGATTGTACAGCCTTTCAGTATTCGGGAAATTCGCAGCCGGCAGAGTCGGGAAGCGACGGTAAGGAACAGTATCCTCGCCAAAGGCCTCGGCATATTCAACGCTGTTCAACATCGCGTTGATAAAGCCCTTAATCCCTTTACTTGCCAAGATTTGGTTGTACGTCCGAATCTCCGCTTGATTGCGGGGAGCGCGACCCAAGAAGTGCTTGGTTCCCAACTCAATCACCTTAGTATTGGGATAAGGTGCGTAGAACTGTTTGATGTACAGCGATGAGCAACCCAAAGCTTCAATGAACTCCTTGAGATTGATTTCATTGTTGCCCAGTTTGCTTTCCAGCGCCGTGAATTCATTCTTCACAACATACGGGTTGATGTCGCGCTCAAAAATTTGACGGTAAGCAGCTTGAATTAAAGTTTTCAAAGCTACCTTGTCCGAAGTAGTCGTCAGCTTGAACACCTTAGTTTGTTCGCGCCGCCTGCTGACACCTTGAGCGAGGCTATTTTGTAACTCGAATTCGCCGCGATCGAGCGCAGTGCCGAGTTCGATAAATCGAGGAGTTTCGGGCGTCTGAGCTTGGAAATTTTGCTCAGCGACGGAACCCGATCGCATCGTCCGCATCGACAAACCACCGGGAGTTACATAGCGCTCGTAGGGAACTGTATCTTCCCCAAAAGCTTCGTTGTACTCCATGCTGTCCATGATGCTATCGACGAGCGCGTAGAAACCCTTCTTGGCGCAAATGTCAAAGTAAGCGTTCATTTCCTGACGGCCATAGGTAGGGCGTCCCAGGAGTCGGCGGTGAATGTACTCGATCGCCTTACAAACGTAGAGCTTGCTCCAGTACATATTGCGGAACACGTCAGACTTCGCCAACATCCGAATAAACTCGCGCATCGGAATCTCGCCGTTTTCCAGCTTAATTTCCGCCACCTTTTGGCGCTGGCCGTCGAACACGTCGCGACCAAACACTTGCAGGTAAGCAGCCCGAATCACCGCTTGGGTGGAACTTTCGGTAAATTTGACACTGGAAGCATTGCTGTAGCTGCTGGAGACACCGCGGGCAGTTTTCTTGGAAGCAACATAGTTGCTCGGTAACTGGTCTAATTTAAAGACCTTGGGGCCCAGAGAACCAGGAGCAGCACCGCGAGCCGCCGGATTGCTCAACTGATTGTCAATACCTGCACCTTGACGGATCAGGATGCGGCGAGTGTCTTTGCCGAAGGGAGCCGGACGGCTCTTGGGGTTGCGAGTTTCTTTCGGGAAAATCGCGCCGAACTGAATTTCTAACGGGTCATTGCCAACACCGTAAACGTGCTGGTCTGGCAGAGGCTGGTTGTAGCCAGCAAACAAGGTGATGAACTGAGGAACCTTGCGGAACGGAGCGCTGAAATTGAACAAATCAATTTGCGGGCCCCAGTTGCGACACTCCTGAGCTTCTTGGCCCAAACCGCGCAGGTAAGGCACTGTTTCTTCGCCGAAGTAGTCGGAATATTCTTGCGAATAAACCATCGCGTCTACGAGGGCTGGCAGGCCGCCTTTGCTGACGATCGCAAAATACTTGCTAAATTCCTCCCGCGAGCTCAAACCGCGGCCGAGGAAGTGGCGGGCGGCAAGTTCTACAGCGCGGCTGTTGACAAACGGCTCGTAGAATTGCTGACGGTACAGAGGAGATTTGCCAAGGCGGCGAATAAACTCTTTCATCGAGATTTCGCCATTTTTGACCTTGGATTCCAAGTCAGAAATGCTTTGGCTGTATGCGCGGCTAATGTCGCGCTCGAATACTTGGCGGTAAGCTGCTTTGATTACTTCTATCTTTTCGGCCGAAGACAGACCGGTTTTCATGACGAATTTCGATCGGCGCTCGGCTGCGTTGAAGTAGATTTGAGGCAGTTGCAAGCCTTGCTGGTCGTTGCTTTCGCGCTGACGCACCTTGTCTGAAGGTGTGGGAGCTTTGAATTCGGTAATTGCTACGTCGAAATACTGTCCGACGATCGCCGCGGCCTCTGCATTGTTTTTGAAATAGCCCAAGGATGCTGCCTTCATTTCCTGCATTGCCACAATTGTGGCCGCTGAAGAGCAAGCATTTTCGATGATTTCCCGCAATCCGCGCACGTTCACCGAAATAATGTTCGGGTCGCCAGCTACGATCGCGTAGGTGATGTAACGCAAAAACCAGCTCAAATCCCGCAGAGATTTGGTCATGTTGCCCGGGCCGTAGCGCGAGACATTGATCGGCTGAAATCCTGCTGGGATTGGGCCGCTGTAGCCGCCACCGTTGCCAGAAAATAGATTTCCTAGCCCCAAGAAACCACCGCCACCGCCACCGCCGTTGCCGCCACCTGCGCGACCTTCAACGTAGGTAACAGTTCCCAGTTTCATGCCTTCAGAGACATTGCCCGATCCGCCGCGAGCCGCACCTGCTACAGCCATCGCAGGTTCTTGTGGTCTTTCCAAAAATGCCAGCGGGGAACCGCCGGTAAAAATCCGGTTGGCTGCGCGGGATACTATCAGTTCCGAGTTTTGGGTCAGCGTCGCAGAGATATCGATCCGAAGAGCCCCTGAACTGAAATAACTTGCCAGTTCGCTGAGTTCGCCCCGCTGTAGAAAGCGGTCTTGCTGTTCTGCTTGCGAAATTGTTGCGACCGGTACAGTTTGATATAGTTGCGGACGCGCAACCGAGCTTCCACCACTTGCTTTTACAGTCATTAGACTCCTTAGCTCCCTATCTAAATCGTTGCAGCATTTAACCAGACTAACCTTGCCTTCTCATGCAGGTCAAAGTAGGTATTTTTGCTTTGTTTACTTTTTGCCTTTACCTGTCACGAGGTTCGGGCGCGCTTACTTTCTTAGATTAAAATGTTTTGGTTTCATCTTTCTGCCTGCGGGGAAATGTCCGATCCGAAGGCAGGCACGGGGTACTCCCTCCGCTGCACTCCGCCGGCATACCCGTGGAAAAAAAGACTCGGCAGGAGAGTTGCCTTTGGGCGATCGCAGCCAGTGCCTTGAATTAAAGGAAAAGAAAATCAAAAATTTTCTTCTGCCTGTTTCGGGGCTGTTGACTTTCTGCGGAAAGACGCCTCCGCTTTACCCGACAGTTCAGCGGTGGGCTATTGACAGTCCTTGTTTGTTAAAAAGCCTGTCGAGATTTATTGTATAGATTTAAGAGAGCTTATATGAGAAAAAATGATAAGTTTTATTACGCACAAGCTGTCAACCGATTTTAGATTTTAGATTTTAGATTTTAGATTGAAGAATCGACCCCACCGATAAATCCGGGGGGCGCGGATCAAATTGCTGTCGGTCAGTGGTCAGCGGTCAGTTGTCAGTCCAATCCCGAATCCCCAAGCGCAACAAATGTCACCTATGGATACTACGCCTGATATCAGTGCTGCCGTGCGGCGGCTTTACGATACTTTCCCTTTCCCGCCCGATCCTTTGTCAGATGAACCGCCCCCTGGGTACAACTGGCGCTGGAGTTGGCCTGATGCTTACAATTTTTGCACTGGCCAAAAGCCGCCCAAACTCGATATTCGGATTTTAGATGCTGGCTGCGGCACTGGTTCGAGCACTGATTATCTGATTCACCTCAATCCTGAAGCTTCGGTAACGGCGATCGACCTGAGTGCGGGTGCTTTGAAGGTAGCACAAGAACGCTGTCGCCGATCTGGAGCGCGCGAAGCAGATTTTCGCCACCTCAGCCTGTACGATGCCGCCGAGTTAGAGGGTGAGTTTGATTTGATCAACTGCGTGGGCGTGCTGCACCACTTACCCGATCCAATCCGGGGCATTCAAGCGCTGGCGGCGAAGTTGGCGGAGGGCGGTTTGATGCACATTTTTGTGTATGCTGAGCTCGGACGCTGGGAAATTCAACTGATGCAAAGGGCGATCGCACTTCTTCAAGGCCCGAAAAAAGGTGACTATCCCGATGGTGTGAAAGTCGGTCGTCAAATCTTTGCTTCTTTACCAGAAAACAACCGTCTTGTCAAGTACGAAAAACAGCGTTGGGCAGGAGAAAATCAGCGAGACGAATGTTTTGCTGATATGTACGTTCACCCGCAGGAAATTGACTACAATATTGAGACTTTGTTCGAGTTAATTGACGCTTCGGGATTGGAATTTATTGGTTTTTCAAATCCGGGATATTGGCAGTTAGAAAGACTTTTGGGCAAAGCGCCGGAATTGATAGAAAGAGCTCAGGGTTTGAGGGAACGGGAGCTTTATCGATTAATTGAATTGTTGGATACGGAAATCACTCATTACGAGTTTTTCTTGGGCAAAAAGCCTGTTAATAAAATTGATTGGTCGGACGATAAGGCACTTTTGGCGGCAATTCCAGAGTTGAGTGGTTGTATGCACGGTTGGCCTAGTCAACAAGTGTTTGATTGCAACTACCAATTGCTCAATTTGTCAAGTGCGGAATTTGAGTTTTTGCAAGGTTGTGTACCCCCCCCAGACAGGGCGGGCACGGGGGCACCGCCCCTACAAGGTGGTGGGAAGAGTGTTGGGGAGATTTTGGGGAATGTGGAGATTGGATTGGATGAAGTGCGATCGATCTTATCAAAACAGCTAATTTTGCTAACACCAAGTTGAGTCGTAGGGTGCGTCAGTCGCCGTTATTTTCGCGAAAAATCGATAATCTACGAACTGACGCACCTTACTTTAACTGATGTGGAGATTGGATTGGATGAAGTGCGATCGATCTTATCCAAACAGCTAATTTTGCTCACACCAAGTTGAGTCGTAGGGTGCGTCAGTCGCCGTTATTTTCGCGAAAAATCGATAATCTACGAACTGACGCACCTTACTTTAACTGATGTGGAGATTGGATTGGATGAAGTGCGATCGATCTTATCAAAACAGCTAATTTTGCTCACACCCGGTAAAATCTAAGGGCGGGCAAGATGCTTAACTCCTACTCCCCACAATCAAATTAGCTTGTTGTGGAACAGGCATCTTGCCTGTTCTTTGCTCGGAGTATAATTTACAGCATATTCCATGTAGATGTGGTACACACAATCTTCTAGCCCGTGTAAGGTGCGTCGCCACCCGTCAATCTGTAAGTTTTATCGACCAATATTTCGCAGCGACGCACCCTACAGATTAACACCACACAATATATTTATAGTGTACTTCATGAACCTGGAAAAGGCTGTATGTTAAATCCCCAATTAATCAAGGCTTTACAGTTGGAGGATTAACAGCCGTAATTTGTGAATAACGAGCGAAATCAGCAATGTTAAAAGTTAGGATATGGGTTAAACCATGAACTAGCATAGCAGCAACTAGCCGCGCATCATGAACATTGACACCTATAACCTTATACGTTATCACCCGTCGCTCCCATTCTTGATAAATTGCTTCGGTATCCAACAAGAGAGGAAAAAGCTGTTTTAAGCGATTAATTTCTGCCTCGGCTTCTGTTGCAGTACGCCCTAATCCATTTCTCTGGATCGGGCGCGTGCAAACGTTCCAAAACTCGATCAAATTTTGGGGTACGATATAAAGTTCCCGCGATCGCGCAGAGTAATCACGGCATTAACGGCATCAGGATTCATTGAGTGTGCTGTATCGATGCTACGCAGCAGTATGTTTGTATATACGAGAAACGGCATTTAACCTCTGTCTCCATAAATGCTCTCTCTGCTAATAGCTTCATCTGAAAGAGTGGGGAGATTTAGGGTATGATGACTGTCAACCCATTCTTGAAATGCTATTGACCATTCTGTTGGGGTAGCTGTTTCATAAAGTGGACGTTGTTGAGGTTCAATTAGCTGTTTGAGCATCGCATCTAGTAATGGTTTAATCTGATCCGCCGTGCGGCTGGTGATTTTTCCCAAAACTTGAGTAATCGTCTGTATCTCTTGTTCGTGAGATTGCTGAAGATTGTGCAGCATAATTATCCTTGAGTGCAAGTTTTTGGGCTGATGATAGCGGGGTCGATCGCACTTTTTAAATTGATTTTAATATTATAACTCTAGCGCCAAGCCTAGGAAGTAGGCGATTGCTCGTTCCCAGGCTCCAGCCTGGGAACGCATTCCAGGAGGCTCTGCCTCCTGTTTTTGTCGGCAAGCGAGGCAGAGCCTCTGGATCTCGGTTCCCAGGCCACAGCCTGGGAACCAGTTACTCCGTCGAAGTATCCCAAATGGATTGACACAGGCCCCCGTCTGCGGCTACGCTTTGAAGTTAGAGGTTGCTTTGCTTGTAGAGGAAGTAGCCGGCGTCGCCCAAAAATCTAGTTGCACTGCCCAAAGCTGCTACCAACAGCAATGGACAGCTAACCGCCAAACTGGTATGAGCAGTCTGGAGGCTAACGGAGTATCTTAACATCCTCTGTAGCCGCCCTGCTATGCGTTGAAAAGCGGGGCGGCTGGGTTTTTGGGTTTTTCTAGAAAACCTAAAACCAGGAGAACATAATTATGTCACAGGAATTCTTGCCTGACGACAACAAATTCGTTAGCGCAGCCCTCGAAGAGGCTCGGCCAAATGACGACTCAGCAGCAGAATCGGAACAGGATGTGGTGTGTGTAACGGTGACAGGTTCGCAATCGGGTGTCAGGGAAACCATACTCACTTTGTACCGCCTGGGATTTGCCGAAGTGGGCGATTGGAGTCCCGTACAACGTGCAGCTAATCCGAAGCAAGTGATGAGTGTGCTGATTCGCCGTCGGAAGCGCAAAGCGTAGGTGTTTGCTCGTTCCCAGGCTAGAGCCTGGGAACCAGTTAATTAAGAAGACCAACAAATATCAGGCACGTTACTTTACTAAATCAGGATAAGAGCATATCTTAATTTAGAGGCTGAAACCCCTTTAAAAAAGCTAGGCGGGGAAAGGCACATTTCCCCGCCTAAGCCTTGTAACCATTGGAAAAATGATGTTGTGTTACATGAACACTTTATGTGTTATGTTAACTTTTTTGAATATTTGAGAGGCATTATGGGAGAAGCAAAACGAAGAAAAAAAGCGCGTGGTTTAGGAAAAACGTCTACTACACAACAAATCTCAACATCCTCAAACATTTTTTATAGGACTCTTCACCAAATTTCAGAAATTGAAGATGTTGAGTTTCAACAAGCTCGTGAAAATTCACCATATTTAGCGTTACTGTGGTCTGCTCTGGTTACTTTTCACGATCATATTGACAATTACACATTATTAGGAATTGTAGATTTTTGGCAAAACTACTGGGAAAAAGCAGCATATTTATTAGGTGCAATAGAACTTAGCGAGCATCGACATCTATTATGGGTAAGTAATATAAAAACCATGAGATTAATGATTTTAAAAAAGTTAGAAAAATATTTAAAAAACGATAACCAATATTTTTTAGAACATGGAACCACACCTTTTTCATCTATGGCTGAAACGACAATAGAAGTAGCACTGGCTATGTATCGTCCCACCGATTGTATTATTTACTATGGGAAAAAGTTAGCAGTTTATAAAGGGTACGATAGTATAGACTTACAAGGAGAATTAATGATAGCTGTTAAACACGTTATCGGATGCTGGAGTCTTTATCCTTTCCCACAGACATTGAGTGTTCCTTTTTCTGATTACAAACAAGCTAAATTAGCATTGAAAAATTTTCCTACATCATTGAAAGGTGAGTTAGTGCATTATCATTCTAGTAAACTTGCGAAATTATTGGGATTAACAATTAATGGTAATTACGCCTATTTAATTAAATAACGTCGATCGGAACTGCCGCCAATTTTGGAGTCTTAGTGGTGGCAAACCCTACTAAATTCAGCAGACATCAAAGCCTGTCTTGCTTTTGCCGCAGACCATGAGAAAACTGATCTGACCTGGCTATTTCCAACGTCAGGGTTTTTTTATCCCTACTTGCTCAAACCTGAAATCCTGACCTAAACAAACCAGGATTATTTGCAGTTATAATTACGCTTATTAGTACAAAATATTGCTTTATGGACTACCACGACCTCATCACAATTGAACCGGGAAAACGCAGTGGCAAACCATGTATTCGGGGAATGCGAATCACCGTCTACGACATCTTAGAATATCTCGCCGGTGGCATGACGGAAGCAGAAATTCTGGAAGATTTTTCAGAATTAACTTCGGCAGACATCAAAGCCTGCCTTGCTTTTGCCGCCGATCGTGAAAAAAAGTTATTTGTGGCATCCCTGTGAAACTGCTATTCGACGAAAACCTCTCCGACCGAATTCTTCAGAGAATTATCGGTTTGTATCCCGATTCTGTTCATGTCAAAACATTAGGACTGACAAATACTGATGATGCAGAAAATTGGGAATATGCAAAGACAAATGATTTTGTAATTGTTTCCAAAGATTCTGACTTTCATCAACGGAGTTTACTTTACGGTCATCCTCCCAAATTTATTTATCTCCGTGTTGGCAATTGCTCAACATCTAAAATTGTTCAAATTCTGCGAGATGAAATCGACATCATTACTCAGTTTGGAGATAGAGAAGCAGAGAGTATACTGGTATTGTCCTAGCATGAAACCAAAAAAGCAAAGACTGAGGACATATCAACTTAAGGAGTTTACAGGAGTGAATAAAATATCCAGCAAGTTAAGCTAATATAAAGTTGTTGATCTCTGCTCAATAATCCACTGAAAATGATGAAAGAAGACACCATTAACATCGTTGGTTTTCATGGACATATTTACTTCGACGCTGATAATCGCGATGCCGCAGCGCGTGTACGAGAAGGATTGACTCAGTTTGAGGTGCAGCTTGGGCGTTGGCATGACAAACCCATTGGCCCCCACCCCCAAGCAATGTATCAAGTTGCATTTTTACCAGACCAGTTTGGCAAAGTCGTTCCCTGGTTAATGCTGAATCGTGAGGGGCTCGATATTCTCATTCACCCTGAAACAGGCGACGATGTGGCAGACCACACGAAACATTCTTTGTGGCTAGGAGAGAAACTAGAGTTGAATGTCGAATTTCTGCGACCTAGGACAAGCAACGCCAGCTTATGATCGATCCGCGCGCAAGGCGAGGGCGTTTCTCCAGACTGACTTATCCCTGATAATAGATAATTAGCCACCGATTTGAGACATAGTGCGGCTGTAATTTCTTGTATTTACTAATAATAGTTATAATATCCTTAACACATGACTGAATAAATGTATGAAAATTAGAGCAATCATCCATCCCGCAGAAGAAGGTGGCTATTGGGCTGAAGTACCTGCACTTCCTGGGTGCATTACCGAAGGAGATACTATGGAAGAAGTGATGGCTAATTTAAAAGATGCGATTGAAGGTTGGCTCGATGTTGCTAATAGTCGTGAAGCAATTGCCTCCACAGATAAAATTGTTGAAATTGCTGTATGAAATCTATTTCAGGGAAGCGACTGTGCAAAATAGTAGAGTATAAAGGTTGGGTTTTGAAAAGAGTTACTGGCAGTCATCATATCTATGAAAACGCCGAAATAGAACAAATTTTGTCAATTCCAGTTCACCGGAATCAAGATTTGAAAGTTGGAACCTTAAGAGCCTTGATGAAAATAGCCCAGCTATCTGAGGAAGATTTACAAAGTTTGTCTTAGGTATAATCTATTTTGAGAGCGTTCGATTTCGGGCAGTTCACCCGCCGATTTGAGACATGGTGCGGCTGTAATTTCCTTGAGTAGTTCCCGAATCTCGCTGCTTGAAATTAATCTCCGGTTTAATATTCAATATCTGCTGCACTCGATCGCGCAATTCAACCGTAGACACCCCATCCCGTAAAGCAGTTTTTAAGTCAATTTGACCCGTTTCGTTGAGCAGACAAGGCCGCAGCCACCCGTCAGCAGACAAACGCATCCGGTTGCAGCGATCGCAAAAACACTCAGACATTTGGCTGATAAATCCTAAAGTGCCTTTCGCCCCCGGAATTTGAAACACATCCGCCGGCCCATTTCCGCGCACTCCCGACTCGGCTAACCCGTATTTGTCGCTAATTTGTTGCCGCAATTCTGCTGATGCTACCCAACCTTTATCGCCAAATAAATCCCCATTCCCGATCGGCATAAACTCAATAAAACGGACGTGCCAATTCCGGTTAATAGTTAATGCAGCCAAATCCAATATTTCGCTGTCATTCACACCGGGAATTACCACAACATTCAGTTTCAGCGGGTCGAATCCTGCTTGATAAGCCGCTTGAATTCCCTCCCACACCTGCGTCCATCGCGATCGTCCCCGACTGCCAATTATCTTATCAAAAGTCTCTGGTTCCAGGGAATCCAAACTAATATTAATCCGGCGCAAACCAGCATTGTAGAGATTTTCCGCCATTCCCGCCAACAAAAAGCCATTAGTTGTCATTGACAAATCTCGCGTTTCCGGCATCGAGGCGATCGACCTTACCAAATCCACCACCCCAGGCCGCAGCAGCGGTTCCCCACCCGTCAAGCGAAACTTGGTAAATCCCACGGGTATAAAAACTTCCCGCAGCAGAGTTAGCAATTCCGAGTGAGTTAACAACTGCTGCTGCAATACATAGTCCAACTCGCTACCTTCCGGCATACAGTAGAGACAGCGGAAGTTGCAGCGGTCTATCAAGCTAATCCGAAGGTAGTCTACGGGATTCATGTCAATAGTTTGTAATATTATTTAATTATAAATGCTGACTCGATTTTCTGCAATTATTGATAAAGAGCAATAAACCTGCATCAAATTCTTTTCACCTTCCCCATCCTCTCTTACTCTGCGCCCTCTGCGCCCTCTGCGGTTAATAAAAAAAATCTCATTCACAAATTTGTATATTTATGTTCTTTGAATTTGAAGCTGACTTTGTAGAAGCCCTGCGCTGCATTCCGATGCAGGTACGTCTCAAATTAGATACTTGCGGCATTAAATTAAAGTTGCAGGATTGGAATCATTTTAACCAAGCAGAACGTCAAATGCTTGTAGAGAAACCTTGCTTGACACAAGCAGAAATTATCGATTATCGAGAAAAGCTAAATCAAATATTAATTCAACAGACAGGCAAACCGGGAACAGATTTGGCGGTTGATGAAAATCCCCCGTGGATGGATGCTGCAACTGTACCGGAGTCTGTTTCTGCAAAAGCGCAAGAGCTCGGCGTGACAATTACTTTGGCACAGTGGGCGAGTTTGCAGCCGCTACAGCGATTTGCTTTGATTAAGCTTAGTCGATCGAGCCACGAGAATAAAAACTTTCTCCCGGCGCTTCAAGAGTTTAAGGTTATTGAATGAGGTCAAGTTTTAACTGACATCTTGCACCATTCTCAATTAGCCTTTTAGGAACAGGCTTTTCGGCCTGTTCCACAAGAAAATCTACTCTTTGTGGAACGGGCCGGAGAGCCCGTTCTTGAGAATGGTGCAAGATGTCAGTTTAATCAACTCTTCTAGGGCACACAGGGCCCAGAGGCAGACAAGGGAGAATTACCTCATCGATTCGGGCGATCGGCCTCTGTCCCCATCTCACTAAGTGAGACTTAATTAGTGAGAATCAGGAGAACAATGTGTAATAAAGTGCGATCGGGCGGTTGGAGAGGTAGGGTGAGGTCGATCGGACATTTAACGGGTTGAGGTTTCCGAAGCGCCAGACACCAAATTCCGAAAATATGATTAATTTTATTTTAAGTATTGTTACCGCCGCGTGGTATGATTTTTCTGAGTTTGCAAAGCACTCGCCTGCTACCTGCATTAGTTTCTGAGCTTCGTGAACACGCAAAACACACCCACCGAACCCACACCAGCAACCGAGGATATTCCTCAAGCTGGCACTGTCTCGACAGTCTCGACAGTCTCGTCCGAGACAACGAATCCCATGCAAGACTTTTATCGCCTCCAACAAGAGTTGTTGGCGTACACCCTTGCTTTTACGGCGATTATTTTTATCTCCGTTTGGATTTTTTACTCGCTCAATATTGCCCTGAATTATTTGCTTGGGGCGAGCACAGGTGTGGTTTACTTAAAGATGTTGGCTAGAGACGTTGAACGAATCGGCAGCCAAAATCAGCGCATCAGCAAGACAAGGCTCGGTTTGTTTTTCGCGGTGATGATAGTAGGAACACAGTGGAATCAGCTACAGATTTTACCGATATTTTTGGGATTTCTGACTTACAAAGCTGCGCTGATGGTTTACGTGATCCGAAGTGCATTAGCACTAGATTACAGGTAAGTCAGGTAAGAAGAGCAAAACTCAACTCATCGATTTGTATGGGGAAGCCCGTTGAATGGCAATGCTTGACGTTCTAAACACCTTTAATCGTTTCCCCCTCGCCAAATTGGAAGTTGGCCAGCAGTTGTACTGGCAACTGGGCAATCTGAAAGTGCACGGGCAGGTTTTTCTAACCTCGTGGTTTGTAATTGCTGTTTTAGTCGTAGTTTCGATTTTAGGAACCAGCAAAATCCAGCGAATTCCCAGCGGAATGCAAAATTTTATGGAGTATGCGCTGGAATTTATTCGGGACTTGGCTAAAAACCAAATTGGGGAAAAAGAATATCGCCCTTGGGTACCGTTTATTGGTACATTATTTCTGTTCATCTTTGTGTCAAACTGGTCTGGTGCTCTAATTCCTTGGAAGCTGATTAAGCTGCCATCAGGCGAATTGGGAGCTCCTACCGCTGACATCAACACGACGGTAGCATTTGCACTGCTGACTTCTCTAGCATATTTTTATGCAGGTCTCAGCAAAAGCGGCTTGGGGTATTTCGCCCACTATGTTGAACCGGTACCTTTTATGTTGCCGTTCAAAATCATAGAAGATTTCACTAAGCCTCTGTCCCTAAGTTTCCGTTTGTTTGGCAACATTCTTGCGGACGAATTGGTGGTCGGAGTGCTAGTCTTGCTAGTGCCTTTATTTGTTCCTCTGCCAGTGATGGTTCTGGGACTATTTACCAGTGCAATTCAAGCTTTGATTTTTGCTACCTTAGCCGCCGCCTACATTGGTGAAGCTCTAGAAGGCGGTCACGGCGAAGAACACCACGATTAACTAACGATAAACGGCGAAGAATGAAGGAGGAAAAAGAAAAATTCTGAACTCAAACTTCCTCCCGTTAAATCGGACAATTCTGTAGACTATCTGTTCTCAATTTTGTACTTTAGATAAGGAAAATCATCATGAACCCAACAGTTGCTGCCGCTTCCGTAATTGCCGCCGCTTTGGCAGTAGGTTTAGCTGCAATCGGCCCTGGCATCGGTCAAGGTAATGCAGCAGGTCAGGCTGTAGAAGGGATTGCCCGTCAGCCGGAAGCAGAAGGTAAAATTCGCGGCACCTTGCTGTTGAGTTTGGCGTTCATGGAAGCGCTCACAATTTACGGTTTGGTCGTAGCCCTAGTGCTGCTGTTTGCCAACCCCTTCGCATAATAATTGGAAATTTTAGATTTGAGGTTTTGGCGATTCTAATCCAAAATCTCAAATCTAAAATCGATTAAGCGAATTAGATGGAAGCCGTCAAAAAATCATGATGCACTGGACAGTATTACTAGCAGTTGAAGAAGCGGCTAAGGAAGGGGGACTGTTTGATATAGATGCTACGCTGCCTCTGATGGCGGTGCAGTTTTTAATTCTAGTCGCAGTCTTGAATGTAATTTTTTACAAGCCGCTCAGCAAGTCAATTGACGATCGCGCCGATTACATTCGCAACACTCAAGTCTCCGCCCAAGAACGCTTGGCAAAAGCTCAGCAACTAGCGCAGCAGTACGAGCAAAAACTGGGAGAAAGTCGCAAACAGTCTCAATCAGTAATTGCTGCTGCTCAAGCTGATGCCCAAAAAATTGGGGCAGCAAAAGTAGCTGAGGCTCAACAAGAAGCTCAAGTCGCGCGAGAAAAGGCTGGGCAAGAAATAGAGCAGCAAAAGCAAGAAGCAATGCGCTCACTAGAACAACAAGTAGACGCGCTCAGCGGTCAAATTCTCGAAAAGCTATTAGGGCAGTCGTTGGCCAAATAGCGAGACCGAAGAGTTTTAGATTTTTGATGGAATCTCAAATCTAAAATCGCTTCACCCAATCTGCACGCGCAATTATGGAAGAGTATCATGGGGACTGTTTTATTGCTAGCCACAGAAGCTAGCGGCGAAGGTGGTTTCGGTTTAAATTTCGATATTTTAGAAACCAACCTGATTAACCTGGTCATTATTATTGCAGTGCTGTTTTATTTCGGGCGCGGATTTGTAGGTAAAATCCTGACAGAGAGGCGTTCGGCCATCCAAGAGGCGATTCAAGAAGCAGAAAAACGCCAAAAAGATGCAGCAGCAGCTCTAGCAGAGCAACAGCAAAAACTGACTCAAGCGCAAGCAGAAGCGGAACGAATTCGGGCCGCTGCTGAAGAAACTGCCCAGAAAGCAAAAGAAACAATTCTAGCTCAGGCAGCGCAAGACGTAGAACGCATGAGAGCAACAGCAGGTCAAGAGTTGGAAGCGGAGCGGGAAAGAGCGATCGCCCAACTGCGATCGGCGGTTGTATCTCTGGCATTAGCAAAGGTGGAAAGCCAGCTAAAAACTAGCTTGGACGACAGCGCTCAACACCAATTAATCGATCGCAGCATTGCGTTACTGGGAGGCTAAAACGTGAGTACAGTCAGCACAGAAGTCTTACAGCCTTACGCATCTGCCTTGATGTCACTGGCTCAATCCAACAATCTCTCAGAGAAGTTCGGCGAAGATATTCGTTCCTTACTGAGCCTGCTAGAAGGTTCGGAAGATTTGCGTCAATTTTTAGCCAATCCGCTGGTAAAACCGGATGCTAAAAAAGCCGTGATTCAGCAAATAGCGGGTGAAGAAATGAGTCCCTTGATGCACAGCTTTCTGAAGCTATTAGTAGACAAAGGAAGAATTCTTTTTTTAGAAGGGATTGGCAAACAATACTTGGCAAGGCTCCGAGAACTAAACCAAACAGTATTGGCTGAAGTTACATCGGCAGTCCCGCTTTCAGACGCTCAACAGCAGACTGTTCGCGAGAAAGTGCAGGCGATGACCAGCGCTAGAAGCGTAGAAATTGAAACCAAAATAGACGCAGATTTAATCGGCGGTGTGGTAATCAAAGTAGGCTCTCAAGTAATTGATGCCAGCCTGCGGGGACAATTGCGCCGTCTAGGAATTCGCTTGAATTCCTGAGAGTTAATAGCTGATGACTATTAGCTAATTTAATTAGCAGTTAACGGTTGGTAGTTTTGAACAACTGATAACTGACAACTGACAACAAACAACTGACAAAAAACAACTGACATGGCAGCAATCAGACCTGACGAAATTAGCAGCATTATTCGCCAGCAAATTGAACAGTACGACCAAGACGTAAAAGTCTCTAACGTCGGTACTGTTCTGCAAGTAGGCGACGGCATTGCTCGGATTTATGGCTTGGATAAAGCTATGTCTGGGGAATTGCTAGAATTTGCCGACGGCACCGTGGGCATTGCACTGAACCTCGAACAAGATAACGTGGGTGCAGTGTTGATGGGCCAAGGCCTCGGCATTCAAGAAGGTTCGGCAGTTACTGCTACTGGCAGAATTGCTGAAGTCCCCGTGGGTGAAGCAATGTTGGGACGGGTAGTTGATGCTTTGGCCCGTCCGATTGACGGCAAAGGAGAAATTAAAACTACTGAATCTCGCTTGATTGAATCTCCGGCACCGGGGATTGTTTCTCGCCGTTCTGTTTACGAACCGATGCAAACAGGAATTACCGCTATTGATGCGATGATTCCGGTGGGAAGAGGACAGCGGGAACTGATTATCGGTGACAGACAAACCGGTAAAACTGCGATCGCGATCGACACGATTATTAACCAAAAATCGGAAAACGTGATCTGCGTTTACGTAGCGATCGGTCAAAAAGCTTCTACAGTAGCTAACATCGTCAACGTCCTCCAAGAAAAGGGCGCGATGGACTACACGATCGTAGTAGCAGCCAACGCTAGTGACCCCGCAACCCTGCAATACTTGGCTCCCTACACAGGTGCTAGCTTAGCCGAGTATTTCATGTACAAAGGCAAGCACACTTTGGTCATTTACGATGACCTTTCCAAACAAGCACAAGCTTACCGCCAAATGTCCTTGTTGCTGCGCCGTCCTCCCGGTCGCGAAGCTTATCCCGGAGACGTGTTTTACCTGCACTCTCGCTTGCTAGAACGTGCTGCTAAATTGAGCGACGATTTGGGCGAAGGCAGCATGACTGCTTTGCCAATTATCGAAACCCAAGCTGGTGACGTTTCTGCTTACATTCCGACGAACGTAATTTCGATTACCGACGGTCAAATCTTCCTTTCTTCTGACTTGTTTAACTCTGGTTTGCGTCCGGCTGTAAACCCCGGTATTTCTGTATCGCGGGTAGGTTCAGCGGCTCAAACTAAAGCAATGAAAAAAGTAGCCGGTAAGGTGAAATTGGAATTGGCGCAGTTTGAAGAACTGGCAGCATTTTCTCAGTTTGCTTCTGACTTGGATAAAGCTACTCAGAATCAATTGTCGCGCGGTCAACGCTTGCGGGAACTGTTGAAACAGGACCAAAGTTCGCCTCTGCCAATGAACGAACAAGTGGCTATAATCTATGCCGGTATTAACGGCTATATGGATGACATTCCTGTGGAAAAAGTCAGCAAGTTTACTGTTGGTTTGCGCGACTATTTGCGGACTAGCAAGCCGAAGTACGGCGAAATTGTTCAAGGCGGAAAGGCCTTGACTGATGAAGCTGAGAAGCTGCTGAAAGAAGGCATCACTGAATACAAGCAAAGTTTCTTGGTTTCTGCGTAATTAGTCTTTAGTCATCAGTCATTAGCGGGTGAAATTGTTAGGGACACGGCTCTTGGAGTGTCCCTAGATTAAGGACACGGCATTGCCCATTGGTGTCAAAAAACAGGTTAAGCCCGCAGTCCGACAGGGGTTAAAACCCCTGTCTCAAAGCAAAAGTCCTCTGAAGAGGACTGAAGAAATTATTAGTCCTCTTCAGAGGACTTTCGCTATTAGACAGGGACTTCAGTCCCTGGCGGGCTTTCGGCTTAAGTTGACACGAATGGGCAGTGCCGTGTCCCTACGGTGGGTTAAAAAATGCCGTTTCTCGATCGCGCACAAGCTTAAAAATTGATGACTAGGAACTAAGAACTCAGAATAAAAGCTAAGAAAAAAGGAGAAAGTTATGGCAAATCTGAAAACTATTCGCGATCGCATTAAGTCGGTCAAGAACACTAAAAAGATTACAGAAGCAATGCGCTTGGTGGCCGCTGCAAAGGTGCGCCGCGCTCAAGAACAGGTGACTGCTACTCGGCCTTTTGCCGATCGACTGGCAGAGGTATTGTACGGTTTGGCGGAACGCTTGCAGTTTGAAAACCTGGATTTGCCGCTGCTGAAAAAACGCGAAGTGCGATCGGTGGGACTGTTGGTAGTTTCGGGCGATCGGGGTTTGTGCGGCGGCTACAACAGCAACATCATCAGATACGCCGAAAATCGCGCTAAGGAAATCAAAGCGGAAGGCTTAGACTACAAATACGTGTTGGTAGGACGCAAAGCTACTCAGTATTTCCAGCGCCGCGAACAGCCGATCGATGCTACTTACGCTAACTTAGAACAAATTCCCACAGCACCGGAAGCGGCACAAATTGCTGACGAATTGCTTTCTTTGTTCCTGTCGGGAACTGTGGACAGAGTTGAGCTAATTTACACCAAGTTTGTGTCGCTAATTAGTTCGCGTCCGGTAATTCAAACTTTGCTGCCCCTCGACCCCCAAGGTTTTGAAGTGCAAGACGATGAAATCTTCCGCTTGACGACGAAAGGCGGAGAGTTTCAAGTATCGCGCGAAAAGGTTGCTGCACCTACTAAGAAGAGTTTGCCCCGCGACATGATTTTCGAGCAAGATCCGGCGCAAATTCTGGATGCTCTTTTGCCATTGTATTTGAACAACCAATTGCTGCGGGCTTTGCAAGAGTCTGCTGCTAGCGAGTTGGCTGCGCGGATGACGGCGATGAACAATGCTAGTGAGAATGCTAGCGATTTGATCGGTAGTTTGACACTGACTTATAACAAGGCGCGGCAAGCGGCAATTACTCAGGAAATCCTGGAAGTTTGCGGCGGTGCTGAGGCTTTGAATGGTTAGGTTAGGGTTGACAATTTGTTGATTTTATGGTATGCGTCTGGGGAAACTCAGGCGCTTTTTTTAGTGAAAATACAAAAAAATTCGACGATCTAAACTTACCTTGATATAGCGGTTCTCAAGCGTGGTGAGGTATGGGGGCGAGTCCTATGCCTATGCCCTATGCCTATGCCCTATGCCCTATGCCCTATGCCCTATGCCCTATGCCCGCGAGAGCACCTCATGTTACTGAGAAAGGCTATATATCCCACATTCCGCACCGAGACTGTCACAATCGGTTTTTTCGGGAGTTGGAGCGAAAATTAAGTTTTTTTTTATACAAAGGCACCCATCGCTCGCTCGTGGCAACGATCGGGAGTTTCAAGCGATCGAATAACCAAAATTCGTAGTGTGCCAGTTGGGGGTGCGGAATGTGGGATATATGGTGGCAATAATTTATCTGTTCATTAGTTGAGAAATATGGATGGTAAGATCCGGAAAAGCAAGGGGTTCAATGGTGCCAGTTCGGAAAGTATTTCGCTGCTGGTAAAAATCGCCTTCCGGGAAGCGAAACACAATTAATTGTCGATCGCGCAGGTTAACAACCCAATATTCTTGAATTCCGGCTGCTGCATAAATCTTGCTTTTTTCCTCTAAGTCTTTACTCAAACTGGAATCAGCATATTCAATCAGCCAAAAAATGTTTTCTGGATAGGGGTGATGTTCCAGGTAGATATCGTTGAGAGGTTGAACGACGGCAATATCGGGTTCTGGTTCTGAGTTATTTGGCAGAGTAATCGGTCTGGCTTCGCGAATTTGGGCTCTCGTAGATAATGCGACTCGCAATCGGTTGGCAAATCGATCGCTAAAATAAGTATGCGCCGTTCCTTCGGGGACCATTTCGACTATTACTCCATTTAGTAATTCAACTTTGCGATCGTTTAAAATGCCGGCTTCGATCATTTTATGGTAGTGATCTATTGTCCATTTTGCTGTAGTTAATGTCATCGCGATCGCTCCTTGCTTATATAGCGGTTCTCAAGCGTTGTGAGGTATGGGGTGAGTCCTATGCCTATGCCCTATGCCCTATGCCCTATGCCCTATGAGCACCTCATGTTACTGAGAAAGGCTATATCTCACTATGACTTTTTGCTGAATTAACTTATTTTAGGCGATATACTCATGTTATATCGAATTTTTTACGTTCTTCTAACCACAACTGAAAAGACTTCTGACTTTCTCCAGATGGTTTACCGAGAATAATATTTTTGATGCTAATGTCTTCGTCAATATCAGGCCAGTGGATTCCATCATTTCCACCAATAAATCGCCAATTATTGCGTTCCTTTGGTGTGCTATGCAATAGCCGAGGATACCAAGCTAAAGGAACAGAAATAGTACGACCATCGGATAGATCGACTGTTAGCGCGTCGTCTGTAACAACTACGTTTTGTGCTTGGGGGATTTCTAGCAACTCAACCATTAAAAAAGTTATTATTTCAGGATATGTGGCAAGATTACCAAGATTAAAGGAAAGGGAGGAAAAATGGCAAAAAAAATCTGGATTGTCTACAAAACCGAAAGCATGAGTGCTCCCGGCTGGGAACAACGTCAGCTTATGCCGAGGGGCGGTCTCACTAATATACTTTGGGAAAATTGGACTTGGGAAGAAAACCCAGAAATTCCTCAAGTAGGGGACAAAACCCGCGATTATGAAAATTTATCTGACCCCGGTAATGGAGTCACCCACGGGAAAGATGGAGATTGGGTAGTTACTCGCGTTCAGCAGTTTTCTGCTTCCGATACTGAGGAGCGAATTGTGGTGTGTTACTGTTCTTACCAACCTGTTACATCTGATTGGGAAGCGCTACAACGGGGTGAGTCTGTCAATCAGATGCTAGCAACTGTCGAGCAATATTGAGTGGATAATTAGTTCGTAAAAGCGATCGCTCACTCCTGCACAATTTCCACCAAGTCTTCAATCATCACATCAAAGGTTCGGGCCAATTTGTGTATGGAAATGAAGTCAATGGTGGACACTCCCGGACAGCGGGCGTAGTGTCTGACGGTGCTGTAAATTACTCCCGATCGCTCTGAAACTTCTTTCAGCGTCCAACCTTTCTCAGCAGCGAATTCTCTGACTTTTAGCCTGACTAAACCCATACTTGACAAATGATGGTGTACCATCATAGGATAGTTTTATCCCAAAAAGCGATCGCCCCAAGGTCTGCACAACTGACGGTCGATCGCCGATTCAAATCCCTTGAAAAAGGATTTATCTATGATATTAGCCTGGTTTCAGCCAAAAGCTACTCTTTGACGACCTCAACCAAATCTTCCACCATCACGTCAAAAGTACGTGCCAACTTCAGCAGACAAGTAAAATCAAGCATTGCCATTCCCGGAGAACGTGAATAGGTGGTGAGTGTGCTGTAAATGACTCCCGATCGCTCAGACACCTCTTTGATCGTCCAGCCCTTCTCAGCAGCAAATTCTTTAACCCGCAATCTAATTAAACCCATTGACAAAAAACTAGATTTACTCTGGGATAAAATTTTATCGTAAAGAGTGATCGCTCACTCCTGCACAATCTCATACAAATCTTCGATCAACACATCAAAAGTCCTCGCCAACTTGTGCAAGGCTGTCACGTCAACTGTTGCTAATCCGGGCGATCGGGCATAGGTTCTCAGCGTGCTGTAGACTACGCCCGATCGCTCTGAAACCTCTTTGATCGTCCAGCCTTTCTCAGCAGCAAACTCTCGAACCCGCAATCTAATTAAACCCATAACCTCTTGACAGATGATTGATATAAGTCATACAATTATACTGTAAAAAGCGATCGCCCCCAGGTCTGGAAAACTAAAAGACGATCGCCTATCAAAGTTCAAATCCCATCAACTGGGATTTATTAACCATCTGAAATTCCCATCAAGTGGGATGTATCAACCATTGAAAATTCCCATCAAGTGGGATGTATCAACCATGTTAGCAAGCTTTCGACCAAAATCAACCCCCAGACACAGATTGAGCCGGTTTGTGACGAAAGAGGCGATCGCGCGGCTGCTGAAAATCAAGTTAGAACAAATATATCGCTTCGAGTGCTGGGCGCATATCCTGTACGTGCACGCCAAAGGGATGAGTCGGTTTGTGAGTTATGCCGACTTTCCGCCTGTTTTGGGAGTGGAATCGCCCTCTGGTTTAGATTTTGGTTATTGGAAGCGCCGTTGGGCGAGTCAGAAAGAGAGACACGCGCCGGATTTTTGGGTGGATTTTTATGCGGATAGATTTCACAAAGCTGTTTGTGTTTCTGAATTGTTGGAGTGGGGGGAATTGGTGGGGGTGATTAAATTGATGTTGGGGGCGATCGGTGTAGATTCACTGCGAAAGGTTTATGCACAAGAGAAATCTCTGCTGGAACATTTCTAAGAAGAGCGATCGACTAAAAATAGAAGCAAACTGTCATAAAATATTGATTGAACAAAGTAAAGGAAGAAGAAGAATGACAACCGAACGCTGGACAGATGAAATGGTGGATGATTTGGCTTCCACTGTGGATGACTTGGCTTCCACTGTAGAGCAAACGACTCGCAATATCGAACAAACTAACCGCAATGTCGATATGCTTGTAGGTGCTGTCAATGCTATTTTAGAAAGAGACTCTCAACGGAATGAAGAAATGCGGCTGCGGGATGAAGAAGCGCGACGGCGGGAGCGAGATTTTCAACAGTACAAAATAGAAAATGACCAACGATTTAATATTCTGCTCGAAGAAGTCAGATTTCTCATCAGAAAACTGGGAGAGAATCAAGGATAGATTAGCAAGGAACCTTTCTAAATGCTGTTGTTTCTCCTACGCCAAACCCTGCGATACAAACCCTGACCAATTATATGGACTGACAAACGGCAATGCTTGCCGACAAAGCAAATCTAATCGCAATCGCACATTTTTGAGACTTTCTGCTTGCTTTTCTCCTTTTTGTTGCTCAAAATAATCCTCTAACTGCCGTTTATATTTAGCATAAAACTCATCGCCTGTCAAGCTTCGTAGCTTCAATTGTGCTTTTCGTAGCGCTTCCGAACGGCTATTATGCTGCTTTTCCTGATAATATAAAATACAAAACAAAGCCGTTGCTAAATCATCCACAGCCCACAAGGTACTGACCACATTTCGCGCCCCCGCACAGAGGAAACCGCTAGCAATGGAGAGCGGATCGTCGGTAATTTGGGTAAAAGTTAAATTAGTTTCGCAGCAGGATAGAAACACTTCAGCTAAGTCGGTAAATCTCCAGGTAAAAACACGACCGAGGTTGATATCGCCATCAAATAAATGCAGTTTTGATTCTAAGGAATTATTCAGATCGGCACTGGCGTGATGGCTGGAATGGAGGACTTGCACTTGGTTGAGTAAGTTGTGATAGTTGCCGATAGTTGCTTGCTGATCTTGGAGGCGAGAATTTTTATCAATTTGGTGCATGGTTGCCAGGGTTTCGCACTCGTAGCCAGTGAAAACTAGGTCGCCTGTGGCATTTTCGACGATTCCCATTGTGGCTGGTTTGAGGTTGCCTCGCTGGTGGCAAAAGTTGAGTATTTGGCAACTGGGAACGATGCGGAGGCGGAATTTATCGCTGAGGTATTCGGGTTGTTTTTGGGGTGGGGTTTTGGCAGGGGTGATGGTGGGTTTGCTGAGAGGTTTTAAGCCGCGTGTTCTGTCGGAAGCTGTCTCGCTTTGGGGAATGGGAATCTCGTTTAATGGTAAGGCAGCAAAGGGGATTTGATGCAGGTACAGGTGAGGGATGATAATCAGTTCTTTGATGTCATTGAGATGTTGGGAAATTAATTGATTAATTTGCAGGCGGTTAGCGAGTTCGTGGAGAAATTCACCCATTTGATTTTGCCATGCGGTTGGCTTTTCGGCATAAGGTTTTAACCAGTTGTTGAATAGCCAATCTTGCAACGTTTCAAGTCCTTGACCTTCGCAGGTGTGGAGTTGGGTTGATTGATTTTGCCGCAAGATGAAAATGTGGGTATGTTCATCAGTGGTGTAAAAATTGAGGATGGCGGTTTCGGGATCGGGAATTAAGGCTTGCATCTGGTCGAAACTGAGGGGGGCTGGTTGCAATTGAGCCGCCAAAACTTGGTCTTTGCTGCGAATTTTTAGCCAAGCTTTCTTTTTTTCATCTTCTAATTCTTGAATCTTTTCGATGATAGCGTCGCCGTTGGGGATTGGTTGGCGAGTTGCTGGGAGTGCTTTCATTTCGTCATTGTCAGAAATACGCAAGCGATCGCTTTGTTGTTGCAGGCGATAGTATTCTTCGACTTCGAGGGGAATTTCGCCTTGGGGGTAGAGGTCTTTGCTGGCGAATAAGTCGGCGAGGTGGCGCGATCGGGAACGGTCTGCGGTTTCGACGGCTTTATCGTATTGTTTGAGGTTGATGTAGCATTGGACGGCGTTGGCGTAAACTGAGATGGCTTCTGCAATGATTTTTTGGCGGCGATCGTCGGTGGTTGAACCTTTGCGGAGTTGTTCGACTGCTTTTATGGCGGGTTCGTATCCTTCTAAGGCGAGTTGCCAGTCGCCTTGGGTAAAGCCGATGTTACCGAGGTTTCGACCGGCTGCGAAGCATTCGGGTGGCATAGTTTTGGAAGTAGCAATTTTGAGGGAGTCTTGATAGTTCTTAATAGCTTTCTCTGTTTGCTGCAATCGGCGGTAAACGATGCCGATGTTGTTAAGAGAATTTGCTTCCCCTTGGCAATTTTTGATTTCCCGTTTAATAGCTAAAGACTGTTCGTGATAATCAATCGCTCGTTCATATTCTCCCAGAGAGTCGTAAGCAATGCCTAAGCCTCCCAGAGAACTTGCTTCCCCTTGACGGTTTTTGATTTCCCGTTCAATAGCTAAAGACTGTTCGTGATAATCAATCGCTCGTTCATATTCTCCCAGAGAATAGTAAGCATTGCCTAAACTTCCCAGAGAACTTGCTTCCCCTTGACGGTTTTTGATTTCCCGACTAATAGCTAAATGCTGTTCGTGATAATCAATCGCTCGTTCATATTCTCCCAGGGAATAGTAAGCATTGCCTAAATTTCCCAGAGAAGTTGCTTCCCCTTGACGGTTTTTGATTTCCCGACTAATAGCTAAATGCTGTTCGTGGAAACCGATCGCTCGCTCATACTCTCCCAGAGAATAGTAAGCATTGCCTAAATTTCCCAGAGAACCTGCTTCCCCGAGGGGGTCTTTGATCTCCTGCCTAATAGCTAAAGACTGTTTGTGGTAATCAATCGCTCGTTCATATTCTCCCAGAGAATGGTAAGCAATGCCTAAACCTGCGAGAGAACTTGCTTCCCCTTGACGGTTTTTGATCTCCTGAAAAATGGCTAAAGACTTTTCGTAGAAAACGATCGCTCGTTCAATTTGTCCTAAAGAATAGTAAGCATTACCTAAAGCTGCTATAGAACTTGCTTCCCCTTGACGGTTTTTGATCTCCTGAAAAATGGCTAAAGATTGTTCGTGATAATCAATCGCTCGTTCATATTCTCCCAGAGAGTCGTAAGCAGTGCCTAAACTTCCCAGAGAACTTGCTTCTCCTTGACGGTTTTTGATCTCCTGAAAAATGGCTAAAGACTGTTTGTAGAAAGCAATTGCTGGTTCATTTTTTCCCAGAGAGCGGTAAGCATTGCCTAAACTTCCTAGAGAACTTGCTTCCCCTTGACGGTTTTTGATATCCTGAAAAATGGCTAAAGATTGTTCGTGATAATCAATCGCTCGTTCATATTTTCCCAGATAGTCGTAAGCAGTGCCCAAGCCTCCCAGAGAAGCTGCTTCCCCAAGAGGGTTTTTCATCTCCTGAAAAATGGCTAAAGACTGTTTGTAGAAAGCGATCGCTCGTTCATATTCTCCCAGGTAGTTGTAAGCAAGGCCTAAATTTTCCAGAGAACTTGCTTCCCCTTCGCTGTATTTGATTTCCCGACTAATGGCTAAAGACTTTTCGTGGACAGCGATCGCTTGTTCGTATTCTCCCATAGAACAGTAAGTAATGCCTAAATTTCCGAAAGAACTCGCTTCCCCTTGACGATCGTGAATGGCTTGATAAATGATAAGGCACTGTTGCCAGCACTGAAAAGCGACAAGAAAATGGCTAATGTAAAATTGCTCACTACCCCACTGTAATAAAATATCGGATGTCTGTTTTCTGATTGCTGTCGGCTGCTGGTTAGTACCTAGAAATTCTCCCAGTTGCAAGGCAAGGTAAATTAAAAAATTAACCACATCTTGGTTGCCACTGTCATCAAATTCTTTAGCAACCGCGATTATCGTTTGCAAAAGTCCGGGGTCGAGTAAGTCAAAGTGTGCGTTTAGTATTTGTTGTTCTTCCCCACTGGGGCATTTGAGCAATTTTTGGATAATTTGCCAATAGGCGGCGCTGCGATTTTCGTACATTGTTGTTTTTCTTCTTTCTATGCGAACGTGGGGAGTATTTGGGATGCTATCTGATAGCCGCTCGACCAGGTTTGTTAAACTATAAAATGTTCAAAAATCACATTATTGCATAAACTCATCATTTATGTTATGATTTAATTCCACCTTAACTTACCATAATAAATTGCCTTGGATTATAACTTTGATTGGAATCCAGCCAAAGAAAAGCAAAATATTCGCAAGCATCAATTAAATTTCCGTTTGGCATCAACTGTTTTTCGCGATCCTTCTCAATTAACAATCTATGATGAAGAACACAGTCAAGATGAAGATAGATGGATTACCATAGGCTTAGATGAAACAGGAGTTTTAAGGGTTGTTATCCATACCTTTGAACAAACCGATCGCACCTCCTGTATAATTCGGATTATTTCAGCCCGTAAAGCTAATATCACTGAAAGCCAAGCTTATCAAGAGAGGAAATTATGAAATCAGAGTATGACTTTTCCCAAGCACAACAAGGCAAGTTTTACCACCCTGATGCTACGTTTCATTATCCCATTTATCTCGAACCCGATGTCGAGGAATTTGTGACTAAAATTGCTGAGCATAAAAAGATTGAGGTGCAAGTTTTGGTCAATGAATGGCTGAGAAATAACATTAAACTCATTCAAAGTATTGAGTAGGTGAAAAACCAGATTTCTTTGAAAAACCTAGTTACGGTTTTTCCACAACCTCAAAACATTGATAAAAGACTTGCCAATTGCCTTGTTTTTCCAAGTGTTCAAATAACTCTTTAAGCCGTTCAGCATTCCATTCCGGTAAAGCTTCCTCTTCACGGGGAATCAACCAAGGTAAATTTAAAGGCTTCTCCACTGCTATTGCTAAAAATTCTTCCTTTCCTAGTTCTTCAAAAGAAAACATTTCTTTATTATCATCTGCCACAGAACCCTCTTGAGGCAGCGTCATCGGTGGTTGATTCACACCATTAGGTGCATATCCCAAAGATGGACAGAGTATATATTTCATCTCAGCACTGCGATACAACAAAAGCATTTGATAGTTAGGATATGCCAAATCAACCCTCATCGACAACGGCTGATTAATTGGAATTGTGGGGTCAACTTTTCGTGCCGAAGACCGAGGCGATAGCGGCTTAAGTGCTCTAGTACCAACTCCCACTGATGCCATTTCTTGCTCAGTTAAAAACTGTATCCAATCGGGAGCCGTTTTAGCTTGTTTCTTTAAAATCTCCCAACCATTAATGTCAACCCACCGCAGGTATTTATGATTCCACAGCCACTTATAAGCCTCTTTCCAAGGACTAAATTTTTTCTGACTCTCTTGATCTTCTTTTCCTTTAAGTGTCCCTCCTGCTTTAAGATTTAACAGCGCCTCAATATTCACGCCATCCGCTTTCATCTCTTCTCCGTAGGCTTTGTGAAATACCTTAATCACTTTCCCAATGGTTTGATTTATTTTGTCTTTGCAATAAACTACTAAATCATCTTCCATTAGTTTAGCAATTTCTTTATTAGTGCTTACTCTGTTGTCCGGGTGATTCTCCGGGGCGAATCGCCGAAGAAAACAAGCCTTCTCCTCACTCAGGTTTCCAGGAAATAGCGATTCAGCGATTTGGTTGTGAAAATTTTGCTTAAGATTCATACATCCACTGCCATAACTCAGCCTTATCAGCTTATCTTAGCAAGCTTGTCTCTAGCGGGCAACTCCTTAGCGTAAGTCATTATTTAAAATAATTTGCCATAATTAGACATTATTTGCAATTATTTAATCACTCAAAATTCTCATTTATTATCACCAACAATTATCTAAAATTAACTAGACATCATTTTGGAGTGGGTGTCATCGTAAAGATATCCCAAACACACCTATAAAAAATATGCCAACACAAGCGCAAAAAAGATTCAATCCCTACGCCACTGTAACTGGGATTGCCGAACTTTTAGCAACCGAAAAAGATTGCCTACACGCATTATGGCAACGAACTCACTATCAATTTGAAAAACAACTGAGTACCTATGACCCCTCAGAACATGAAGAAAAGCTGATTCAACGAGCAGTACAACTGCAAAAAGAAGGCTTCACCGTCTATGTTGAAAATCAAAATTCCTTCAAATATAAAGGTCAAACCTTTGATATCTGCGTTGCCGGCAGACCAGATATCATTGCTATCAAAGATGATTGGGCTGTTGTCGAAGATATCAAAACAGGCAAGCGCAAAGATTCACATAAAATGCAAGTGCTCCTCTATATGTCAATGTTGCCCTTTGCACCCGAAACCAAAAATCTGTTTAAAGGTCACATTCCGCACGGGCGCTTAGTTTATCGAGATGGCATTTTAGATATTGCCAAGTGGTATGTTAATGAGCAATTTAGACAGCGTTTGCAGCAGTTAATTGCTATGCTTTGTAATTCTCAACCTCCCAACCCAAAACCTACCGATTGGGAATGTCGCTATTGTAAGGTTCCCTCTGCGTGCTGTTCTGTAAAAATGAGCCGAGGAACTAATTTATTTGCATAAGTCGATCGCCGGAAATACCCGTAATGCCGACAACCGATACGTTAAAAGCTGTCGCTATTAGAAGCAAGTCAGCCTACGTTGCTCGGCCTGACGGCGTTACCGTATAATTTCAGCAGTGTCGGTCAAAGTGCGATCGGCCTTGCAGATCAGCCATAATAGTAACAAGTGAATTTTGTAAAAACGAGGAAATAACTATGGTCACTGCTACCATAATATCAGACAATTTAGCTCTAGAAGAGTTCACGGTCGCTCCGCCCGACAACATGGAATTGGTAGACGGCCAACTTGTGGAGAAAAATGGCATGACACTAAAGACGGGTAAAATTCAGTTAAGCCTGGGGGATGCTTGGAAAAATTACAAAGATTCTAGCGGACAAGGGGGAGAAGCTTATGTCGAGGTTCCTTGTCGCACTAACCAACAAATTCGCCGCCCCGATGTCGCTTATCTCACACCCGAATTAGTTGCACAATTTGGCAATCTTGCCACTTTACCCCAAAGTTTTCCCTTAATTGCCGAAATAGTTTCACCCACCGATATCGCTGAAGATGTCTTTCTCAAAGCACAGGAATATTTAGAATCTAGCTGTGAAGAAGTCTGGTTAGTTTTTCCCGAAAGTCATTTAGTATTTGTGATAACTCAAAATCAAATATTGACATTTCGATCCGGCGATACCGCCAGCACCCAACAAATCCTGGTCGGTTTTAGCATCGAGGTCGATCGATTGCTAGCTTAAACATCAAACTAAATTGCTACAATATCTTTAAGACTCCCCAGTCCGCGTAGGCGGACTTCGTTTGTATAGCCCCGAATTCTATTCGGTGGTGTTTAATCTTCGTTTGTAGAGCCTCCGAATTCTATTCGGTGGTGTTTAATCCTTCGTTTGTGTAGCCTCCGAATTCTATTCGGTGGTGTTTAATCCAGATTCGATATCCCACCATTATCGGAGCAAACCACCATGTCAGACGACTTTTCCTTAGACGAGCTTTTAAATAGAAGTTACTACGCCTTCAAAGACGCAGAAAACCAAGTGGGACAGTGCAATGTTTTAGTCATCGGCAAAACTGGTGTCGGCAAAAGTACCCTAATAAATTCCGTTTTTCGCCAACGCTTAGCAGAAACCGGAGTCGGCCGCCCCATCACTCAAGGCATTCGCCAATATACCAAACCGAATTGCCCAATTACCGTCTACGATACTCCCGGACTCGAACTCAACGCCGAACAAATTAAAGTTATTCAATTAAACGTTGCTAAACTAATTGAAGACCAAAGACTCCTGCACCCCAAAGAACACATTCACGTCATCTGGTACTGCATCAATCACAGCGCCAATAGAATAGAATCTGTCGAGGAAAACTGGCTAAAAGAAATGGAAGTCAAAGACGTACCAGTTCTTTTAGTGCTGACTCAGACCACATCTAAAAAGCCGGGCGAGTTTTTCAAGCAACTGGAACACATGAATTTACCAGTCAGTCAAATTATCCCCGTCATGGCTGAGCCGGAAGAAATTGATGAGGATTATACAGTAAAATCTCACGGTTTAGACAAGTTGGTAGATGCAACTTTTCAACTGCTGCCCGAAGTAGCTAAAAAAGCTTTTGTTAAAGAACAAATTGCAAATATTGCGCTCAAATCCGATATGGCATTTAAGTATCTAAGTGCTTATGTTGCAGGTTCCGCAATTGTCGGCGCCACTCCTGTACCGTTTGCTGATGCGCCGATTTTGATGACGATGCAAACGGCAATGATTGCTAATATTACTGTGATTTTTGGAATGCCCTTTGATAAGGGGTTTATTTCGGCGATGCTGTCTGCTATTAGCGGCGCTGGCGGTGTGACTGCTGTCGGCAGAAGTATTGTTACTAATTTGATTAAAATGATTCCTGGTGCGGGTACTGTTGTCGGCGGTGCAATCTCCGGTGCAACGGCGGCAACTCTCACGCTTGCCCTCGGTTTGGCTTACATTGAAGTGCTTAAAGCTTATATGAAATCTCAAATTAATGGGGAACAACTTTCTTTGCAGCAGTTGACAAAGATGTTTGTGGATTTTTATAAGGATTATGCTAGTTCTGGGCGTAAAACTTTGAAGGATGACAAACAGAATCAGCCTAAGCCTCCCAATCAAATTAATATTGAGTAAATTGGTCATGGGGCATTGGGCATCGGGTATGGGTTATTTTTTGACTCCAACGGAGATATTGCACCATTCTCAATAAGCCTTTTATGAACAGGCAAGATGCCTGTTCCACAAAGATATTAATTTTCTTGTGGAACAGGCATCTTGCCTGTTGCTGAAAATGGTGCAATATCTCAGTTCCAATCAACTCATTCCCAATTCCCAATTACCAATTCCCAATTACCCATTACCAATTGATTGCTACAATATGAGTGAATTCTGCAAAAGGGAGTAAATGGCTATGGTAATGGCAGCCGTTTTATCAGAAAATGTTTCTCTAGAAGACTTTATAGCCTGTCCCGCCGATGATATGGAATGGGTGGACGGGCAAATCTCGGAGAAAAATGGCATGACAGTAAAACACAGTCGAATCCAATCTAGACTAGATCGTGCTTGGGGAAATTACAAAGATTCTAGCGGACAAGGCGGCGAAGTGTATACAGAAGTTCCTTGCCGTACTGACAGGCGAGTGCGCCGTCCTGATGTAGCTTATCTGACTCCTGAATTAGTCTCACAATATGGTGATGTTCCTACTTTGCCTCAAAGTCCGCCGTTAATTGCTGAAATAGTTTCTCCTACTGATATTGCGGAAGAAATTTTTCTGAAAGCACAAGAATATTTAGATTCGGGTTGTCTGGAAGTTTGGATGGTTTTTCCAGAAAGTCGCTGGATATTGATAATGACTCAAACTCAAAAGTTAACTTTTAACTTGGGTTCTACAGTCAGCACTCAGCTAGTGCTGCCTGGTTTTAGTGTGGCGGTTGATGAGTTGTTGGCTTGAAGGCAAAAAATTAATTAGGTATAAGTGCTGTGTGGCACAGTTCCGTCGTGAGGCTTGTAATAATTTGTGAAAAAGTCATTGACAAAATTCCGTAGCTTGCGGGGCGGGACGCCATCGCTCGCCCAGCCATTTAATAAAAAAAATTATCAATAAAAAATGCAGTTGTAAAATTGCACAAAAGCACAAACAGCGGTAAAATACTGATTGCTTTGTTTCCAAATCTAGCGTAAATTCCAATTGGGGAATTAAAACCAATAATTGAAATATGTCTAAGACTTACACTGTTGAATTGATCCACCAAGGCACTACCTATACCGTAGAAGTACCCGAAGATAAACAAATTCTCCGCGCCGCCAACGCCGCCGGCATTGAGTTGCCGAGTTCTTGCAATGCGGGGGTTTGTACTACTTGCGCTGCTAAAATTATTGAGGGTCAAGTCGATCAAGTTGATGGCATGGGCGTTAGTCCCGAACTTCAGGCAGAAGGTTATGTGTTACTGTGTGTTGCTTATCCCCGATCGAACTTGAAGATAGAAACCGAAAAAGAAGACATTGTGTACGATCGCCAATTCGGTAAATCCTAGGGCTAAGCTAAAATTGAGCTAAGTACCGATCACAGTAAAATCACTATGGATCGCCCGATGACTACCCATTTCATTTCCGCAGAAGTTGACCTCCACGATACCGCCGAAGAATTGCACTCGGCGATAGAAATTGAACTGCAAAAGCACGGCGAACCCCTGCGGTGGGCAGTCACAGACGTGGATGTCGATCGGCAAAAGGCTGTGGTAGAAGGCTACGTGCTCGTGGAAGCATCCCCCGCAACACCGTGAACCCCCGCCCTTTGACAGTGGTTTTGATAGTCCCCACAGGCGTTGGAGCCTCGATCGGGGGCTTTGCAGGAGATGCGCTGCCCGTGGCTAGGGCGATCGCCCAAATTTCAGACACCCTGATCACTCACCCCAACGTTCTCAACGGCGCTCAACTTTATTGGCCGATACCTAACGCTCTCTACGTTGAAGGTTACGCCCTTGACAAATTTGCTGCCGGATGCTGGGGACTGCAACCGGTACATCAAAATCGCATCGGCTTAATCCTCGATGCTGGCATTGAACCAGACTTGCAGTTGCGGCACTTGCAAGCGGCTGATGCTGCTAGAGCTACATTGGGTTTGAATATAACCGATTGTGTTTTAACCGATCGCCCCCTGCAAGTAGAATTGCGTATTTCTGAATCAGGGGCATCCTGGGGGACGATCGGCAATCCCGACAGTTTATTGCGCGCGGCAGAAAAATTAATCACACAAGCAAGAGTAGAGGCGATCGCAGTTGTAGCCAGATTTCCCGACGATGAAGGCAGCCTCGCCCTCGAAAACTACCGCCGTGGCAAAGGAGTTGACCCCCTCGCCGGCGCGGAAGCTGTGATCAGCCACCTCGTCGTCAAAACGTTTAAAATCCCCTGCGCCCACGCCCCGGCGTTGTCTGCGCTTCCCCTCGATCCGCACCTGTCCCCGCGATCGGCTGCTGAGGAAATCGGTTATACTTTCCTACCTTGTGTGCTTGCCGGCTTGAGCAAATCACCCCAGTTTGTCACTCCTACTGTGGGACAGGCATCTGGGCTGTCACAATTTATCACTCCTACTGTGGGACAGGCATCTGGGCTGTCACAATTTATCACTCCTACTGTGGGACAGGCATCTTGCCTGTCACAGGTATTGGGCGGGCAAGATGCCGGCACGCAGGTATTGGGCGGGCAAGATGCCCAACCCCTACTCCCCACAAGAGAGAAATTCTATGCAAACAGGCGAGATTTCGAGTCTCAGGGTTTGTGGGCCGATCGAGTCGATGCGGTGGTGATACCCGCCACAGCCTGCGGCGGCAGTGCTATTCTGAGTTTGAGTGGGCGATCGTCCGTACAAATCATCGCTGTCGGCGACAACAAAACCCAGATGCAGGCGACTCCAGAAAAACTCGGAATCAAAGCTTTGCAGGTAAACTCATATTTAGAGGCGATCGGAGTTTTGGTCGCTTTGCGATCGGGCATCAGTCCAGCTTCCTTGGGCGCAGACATCTCCCCCCTGCGTTGTTTGTCTGACTAAACCCAACAAATCTCAAATCTAAAACCTCAAATCTAAAAGTGATTAAGTGGCAGAAAAACTTCCCGGAAATCCTGAAATTGAACCCTTGACGCGCACCCAAGTTTTAGTAGCAATGGGCGTGACAGCAATTATGTTGCTGGCGGTAGCTAAATTGTGGTTGCTATTTGGATCGGTATCGCTTTTGCCAGTCAAATTGATAGGAATGGACTTGCTCAAAGGATGTGCGCTCGGACTGGCAATTACAGGTGGCAGTGCGATCGTTTATCACCTCTGGCCAGCTTATCGCCGGAGTGCTGATGTTTACTTGGAAGTAGTGCTCAAACCTTTGTTTTGGCCGGATTTAATTTGGCTGGGACTGCTGCCGGGACTTAGCGAAGAATTGCTATTTCGAGGCGTGATGCTGTCTGCTTTGGGATTGAATGTTACCAGTTTAGTTTTATCGAGTTTTTGTTTCGGCATTCTGCACTTGGGAGCCCTGGATCAGTGGCCTTATGCTGTTTGGGCAACGGCTGTCGGATTGCTGTTGGGTTACAGCGTTTTAGCTACTGGGAATTTGTTAGTGCCAATTACGGCTCATATCTGCACGAATTTGATTTCTAGCTGTGTTTGGAAGTGGGAACACAATCTCGTGAAGCGTTAGCTCGATCGCAATTCCAGAGCGATTGAAATCGCGCCTGCGCGGAATCTAGCAATAAATGCCAACGCGCAAGGGGGTTTTGAGATTGAACGAACCGCGAAGACGCTAAGGGCGCGTTCGGCGAAGCCGTTCCCGTTCCCCGCAGGGGTTCGGTGAAGGGTAGGGTAGGAAGAGAAAGAGTTCACGAAGGTGAAAAGGTTTTAACCGCCGAGTTTTATCTGTGTTAAGGCAGTTTGTAGCTGCTAGATCGCACAATTAACTCACCTTGACTGGGGTTGCGGCTGAAGATAAAAGCTCCTTCTTGAGTTTCGCCGGTTGACAAAAAATCTATTTGTTGATCGCCGGATTCTACAACTTCGCCATTTACGCGCAATTCGGCAATAATTTGCACTGATTCAGCCGTTTCGCCGCCCGTGTTTGTCACTGTAAACGGTACGTAAAATTGCCCTTGATTTTCGCGAATAGGCGTGTTCCGAGTGACAGAAATAATCGGAGGTTCCTGCTTTTTAGTCACCCAGTTGTAGATTACGAGTCCGGTGAGGGTAAAAAGGATCGAGCAGGCGATCGCAAATGTCACCCATTCAGCAGGAGTTCTTTTTTCTTGCTGTTCGTTATTGCTTTCACTCATACCGCCAACCTCCCCGCCGCGCCGCCAATAGTCGCGGGCAATCCCAATACTAACGTATAGTTCAACCAAATCGACCACGGGTCGTCAAAACTGAGTTTGTGGAAGAAAAACATCATAAATGCAGAAGCCACCAGCGACACTAAATAGGCCATGACAGTTTCGCTGAGGGGACGCTGAAAAAGCCCTTGCTGCTGCTGCCGTTTTGCTTGATAAGTAAAGCCTGCTACAAATACAATACCGTAGGAAATTAGCAGCGAGGCGGCGATAATTGCTAATTGCCAAGGCGGCGAAATACCTGCCGCTAGCATGGGAATTTCGTCAGTTGGGGCGATATTGAAAGCAATGATCATCGCGCCGATTAAAGTAGCGCCGATATCTGCTACAGTTGGATTGATGCTAGGTTCCTTTTCGCTGTCTGAGCTTTGATAGCGATCGCCGCTCAAGAAACCGTTTGCTAGCGCTACTCCCAACGCAAACGGCAGGCCTTCAAAGATGATTTTCCCCAAAGTTTCTTGCAGCGGAGTCTCCGGGGTAATTTCCCTGAGCAAAAACAGGACAAAAGCGGCGCTGACAAGGCCAATGGCGATCGCTTCTACGGTATCGATTGCAGCATCTAGCCAGCGGATGTCTTGAGTTTTGCGAAAACCTTCAGTGCGAGTCAGCAAGAAAACGACGAGAAAAGTAGTTGCGATCGCGATCGACATTGCCGCTGGTTTAGTATACGAACCTATCCACCAAACCTCCATCGTATAAAGCAGGGGAATCCCGAACAAAAAGCCGCCCGATGCGCCTCGAATGATGTCGTTTAGTTCATTTGACCACTGATTTTTACGTCTTTTTGATTTTTTCATTTTTGATTGAAAACGCACCTCAAAAATTGGGCAAGTAAATATTTTTTTAAACTGGCTCAAATAGAATACCATATTTGTTGTATTCTTTCTCTAACTTGCGTCCAGTCGCTAGCGGTTAAAATTCCCAATCGACGATTGACCAAACGCTTTTCTATTGTGTTCACCTTATGGAGTCGAACCACTGACGAACGCAACAAACCTGCCTGCTCCCATTCTACAATCTCAATATCAAAAACAGTCTTAGTTGTTTGACTTGTCACTCGTGCAACAACAATATCTTCATCTCCTGCATCCAAAAGTACCAGCACAGGACGGAGTTTTGATGTTGTTACATCGGCAAACGGTAGTGCGAGTAAGAGAACTTCTCCTGATTGATAATTTGGCATATTTCAAATATTGTCGTAGATAGCATCTTCCTCGCTGTAGCCAGCTAATAATTGCTCAGCAGCAAGGATCTGCCAAGCAGCGTTTTCCTCTTCTGTATCAGTTGGTTCTTGCACCAGAACAATAACTCGGACTTCTTGGTTAGCTGCCAAGTATTTTAAGAGAGTATCGGGAAATTCTATTTTCCCTTCATCTGTGACTTTTGCTGGAAACTCGTAGGCTTTCATGGTAGGTTTTAATCTGTATTGAACATAATTTTATTAAGGCAGTTATAGTGCGAGTTTAATCTCAGAATATTCTCCTAAAGCTTCGTTGACAACAATCAGTTTTCCTTGACTATCCGCCCCTAGTTGTTGATTGGCATTGAGTAATTCAATTCCATAAATAGTACCGTCTGGGGCAATATCCACATTCATTTGCTCGCTAACTTGGATAGTTTTTACCTGTGCGGTTTTTTCTTGCAGGTATATATAAGCTACGTTGTATCTCGGATCGTAAGTCAGTTTCACGGGAACCTCCTGCTCAAAAGAATTTGACAATTACAGTGATAATCATCCAGTCTTCGCCTTCTGGGGCTGCGATCGCCTCCACTTTCACTCTAACAATAGTAACGACTATTATTCCCACAGCCAGAGAAAGATTAAGCACTACCAAGATATACTTGGGTGT